>NZ_JARESO010000029.1:0-113519 GCF_046030175.1 Paraburkholderia sp. RL17-373-BIF-A | reverse complement strand
ACGGCGACGTGACACTCGACGTGAGCCGTCAGGTCTATCAATTCGCAGTCTGAACAGGCCCGCATTCGCGCGGCCGATCATTTGGAATGGCATTATGAAAATTGGATTTGTAGGACTTGGCTCGATGGGCGCAGCGATCGCGAAGAACCTGATCGACGCCGGGCACGACGTGCAGGTTTTCAATCGTAGTCCAGCCCGCGCCGAACCATTGCGCGAAGCGGGGGCGAGTGTCGCGTCGAGTCCCGCGCAGGCGGCGCTGGGGGCCGACGTAGTCTTCACGATGGTGGCCGACGATTCCGCGCACGCAGCGGTCACGTTCGGCGAGGCGGGCATCGCCACCGCACTGAAGCCGGGTGCGCTGCACATCTCGATGAGCACGATCAGTGTCGCCGCCGCGCAGGATCACGCTGCGAAGTACCGTGAAGCGGGTCTTGCCTTCGTGTCCGCGCCGGTGTTCGGCCGGCCCGATGCCGCGGCGGCGCGCAAGCTGTTCATCATGGCGGCCGGCGCGCACGAGCACCTCAAGGTTGCCGTGCCGCTTCTCGAAACGCTTGGGCAGTCGGTCGGCATTGTCGGCGAGGATCCTTCGCAGGCGAACCTGGTGAAGCTGATCGGCAATTTCATGCTGTCCGTGATCATCGAAACGCTGGGCGAAGCCTGTGCCGTAGCGGGCAAGGCCGGCATCGATCCGATGCGTCTGGTCGAGCTGCTGACGAGTGCAAACTTCAATGCGCCGCCATACAAAATCTACGGCCCGCTGATTGCGTCGCAGCAATTCCAGCCGCCTGGCTTCTCGTTGCCGCTCGGCCAGAAGGACAACCGCCTGATGCTGGCAGCCGCTGAGGCACTGGGCGTTCCGCTGCCGCTCGCAAGTCTCGTCCACGACCGGTTCCTGACGTTGCGCTCGCAAGGAATCGGCGCTGAACATGACTGGTCGGCGGTGGCACTTTGTGCGCTGTCCGACGCCGGCTTGAGCAACGCGCTTCACGGCGGCTGAGCGCAATGGGCACAATGCCGCTCGCCAGGAGCGGCATTTCACATGCCGACCAGCGCGCGAGTGGGGATATCGAGCACGAGCGGATCCAACGTGCTATCCCAGGCTCAGCTACGGCCCATATTCGGCTCCGCCGTCGTGGTCGCGCGGTTTCGAGCCTGACACCTCGCACGACCTGTATCAGAGAGTGGTCAGTGGCGATCTCGATGCCGCGGTCGTCGCACGGCCACCATTCAATCTGCCGAGAAGTTGCGACTGGCACACGTTCAGGGAAGAGCCGCTCGTGCTCCTGAGCCTGCCGCGATGAAGGTGACGGATCCGCACGTCACATTGCAGACGGAACCGTTTCTCCGTTACGACCGCAATGTTGTCGGTGGGCAACTCGCCGAGAGCTACCTTCGGCAACATTGCATTACGCCGCATCAACGCTGCGAGCTCGACGGGCTCGGTGCGGATCCGGTTGATCCAGGCCTTCTTGCAAGTGGCCTCGGAATTCGATTGTGGCTAAGCGGCACAGTGCCGTTGCAAATTTATCGTAAATGCAACCTCGCCGATATCGCTATAGAATTGACGCGACCCAACCGTGAATGTCGATGATTCGCGAGTCAGCAGGGCCGTTTCGCAACTCTCTAGTCGATACACCTTCAATGTCCCATAGCACTCGCCGGCCCACGGGCCGCGTTTCTTTTGGTCGGCGTCACCTGAGCAAGGAGATGCTGCTCCCAATGACGAGGCGAGCTGCCTCTGATATCTCGCTCGCAAATCACCTTGCGCTTGCGGTCTGCCGCAAAGGGCAAGGAAACGCTCATCTGATCAGTGAGCTGAACAGAGCCGTCTATCTGACGTACTACTTACAAGAGGCCGGATTCGGTAATGCATCTGTCGATTTGTATCGGCGCGCCGAGGCCGCATTGGATCAAGCTGCTGGCAGGGCACAGTGTGACGGCGTGTGGCAAGTCAGTGCGGAGGTCGCGAGTATGCTTGAGGAAATTCTCGCCATTCACGATCAGCAACTGACGGCGGCTGCGACCAGACACGTGATCGAGGCCAAAGCGCGGTTTGCCAGGTCGAACAGAAGCAACCACCGTTCGCCGGTTTCGGAAGACGCACGGCCGACTGATCGCCACGACGACTCCGGGTTCAACGTTTCCGCGACCGCCAACAGGTTGCAATAGTCCGGACAGGGAACGCGCTCCGAAATAGCCAACAATTCGGGGCTGCCGTTCCCGCGCCGTGTAGCGGCGGTCAATTCGCGCTGGGTGCCGTTGCCGCTGCTGTAGCGACGAGTGCCGGCGCCGCAGCCGCTTGAGCCAGTTCGTCGCTTGACCATCCACCGCCGAGCGCATGCAGGAGTTGCACGTTCGCACTCAACTGGCGCGTCTGGATATCGAGCACGCTGCGTTGCGCTTCGAGTGCGACCGTCTGTGCCTGCACGACATCGAGGTAGCCCACCACGCCCTGGCGATATTGACGCAACGCGAGGTCGACCGAGTACTGTGCGGCGTTGGCTGCGTCCCGTTGCTCACCCAACGCAGTACCGAGATACGACAGCAGGGCAAGGTTGTCTTCAACCTGCTGGAATGCAGACAGTACGACGCCGCGGTAGCGTTCTCCCGCTTCTTCGGTTGCCGCCTTGGCGGAATCGAGTTGCGCACGACGGTACCCGCCGTCGAACACGTACTGCACGAGCTGCGGGCCGACGGCCCAGAACAGATTGGGCGCGCTAACGAGGCCGGCGTAGGCTGCGCTTTGCACACCGCCCTGCAAGCTCAGCATGATGTCCGGGAAGTAGGCCGCCCGCGCGACGCCAATCTTTGCGTTGGCCTCGGCCACCCGGCGTTCCGCCGCAGCGACGTCGGGCCGGCGCTGCAGCAGCGTCGACGGCAGGCCGGTGGGAATCGCCGGCAACGCGATGGCGGCGGTCTGGGGCGGCAGGCTGAATTCGGACGCAGAGGTTCCGACCAGGACCGCGATCGCGTGTTCAAGCAGAGCCCGTTGCGCCAGGTTCTGCGACAGCTGCGACTTCGCTGACGAAAGTTGCGTTTGCGCTCGGGAAACGTCGAGGCCCGACACGATTCCACTGTTATGCAAAGTTTGCGTGAGTTGCAGGGCCTTCGTATACGCCACGACAGTTTCGTTCAACAGCTCGGTTTGCTGGTCGAGGCCGCGCAAGCGGAGGCAACTGTCCGCGAGTTCGACCTGCAGGCTCAGCCTGACCGAGGCCAGATCGGCCTGGGTCGCCTGCGCCTCGTCCTTGCCGGCCACCACGGAGTCGCGCACACGCCCCCAAAGGTCGAGGTCATAGTTGATTTCGCCGCCAAGCGTGACGGAGTTGTAGTCGTTCGGGCCGCCCACGCGCAACGGCCGGTTGTCGGACTGGCGCTCACGCAGCGGCACGGCGCTCACACTGACCGACGGGTACAGTCCCGACTCGACCTGCGCCACGAAAGCCTGCGCTTGCTCATAGTGTGCGTACGCCGCGCGCAAGTCGGTGTTGTTGGCCAGCAGACGCGCTTCGAGATCGTCGAGTTGCGCGTCGCCATACATCTTCCACCAGCCGTTGCGGTCTATCCGGTCGGCGGGCTGTGCCGTGGTCCACGGGCCGACCGTCTTGTATTGCGCCGCGATCGGCGTCGGCGGGACGTGATATTGCGGCGCGAACGAGCAGGCGCAGAGCGCGACGACGCTCGCGAGAAGCGCCGGAAGTCCATACTTAACCATGTGCAGCTGCCTTCTTGTCGGTCGCCGTCGCCACCTCCACGCTGTCGCCGTCGGCGAGTCCGTCGGGCGGTGTATCGATCACGCGATCGGTTGCGGCGAGCCCTGAGCCGATCTCCACCGAGTCGCCCAGGTCGCGATTGATCTTCACCTGTTTGAACAGCACGTGACCGTTCGCGCCAAGCGTGGCGACCACGACGCCGCGGCTATCGAAGACGAGCGCGCTGGCCGGTACACGGACCGAATCGGCGGAGGCGGGCAACGAGAATTTCAGGCTGGCGAAGCCGCCCGGCAGCAGCTTGCCGTTGGCGTTGTCGACCAGTAGTTGAACCAGCGTCGTTCCCGAACTCGAATTGACCGAGTCTGCCGCCGCCACCACGCGCGCGGTGAACTGCTGGTCGGGATACTCCGGGACGGTCAGGTTGGCGGTCGTGCCGTCGTGTATCGCTGGTGCGTAGTTCTGCGGCACCTGGACATACACGCGTAACTGCTTGACGTCGGAGACCGCGAACAGCTCCTGTCCGACCCCGCCGCTGCCGGCGTTGACCAACGCGCCGACGTCGGTGTCGCGGGCGGTCACCACGCCGTCGAATGGCGCGACGATGCGCGCGAAAGCCTTGGTCGCGACGAGGCGGTCCACGTTGGCCTTCGCGGCCGCGACGATCGCTTCCTTGGCGGCGTAATCGGCCGTGCGCTGATCGACATCCTGCTGGGCGACGGAATCGGTGCCGCTTAGCGCTTCCCAGCGCTTCGCAGTCGTACCCGCAACCAAAGCATTCGCCTGTGCACTCTGGAGATCCGCGCGCGCTTGCAATAGTTGCTGGTCGAGCTCGGGCGTTTCGATTTCGGCGAGTACCTGGCCCGCTTTGACCGGCGCGCCGATATCGACATTCCATGATTTCAGATAGCCGCTGACCTGCGCGAAAATCGGCGCCCGTGTAAACGCTTCGAGGCGGCCGGGCAGTTGCAGCGAGGGGCCGTTTGCGTCGCGCAAGGGCTGGATCACGTTGACGGTCGGCACGGCCTGGGCGTCAGTCCAGGTTTTTAGTTTGCGGGCATCGGCGGCTCGCAGCGTGAGACCGGCGACGACGATGCCTAAGACGACCAGCAGGCCGACCACGCCTGCTACCAGAAGCGGGCGGCGCGACGGTGTATCAGTGGGAAAAGTAGATTCAGACGACATGAGCAGGACCTCCCGAGACGGATGCCGGGGTAGCCGCGCGCCCGGGGCGCGCGTGAACGATACAGAAAATGACGGGGACGAGGAACAGCGAAGCGGTGGTGGCAAACAGCAGACCGCCGATCACCGCGCGGCCAAGTGGCGCGTTTTGCTCGCCGCCTTCGCCTAAGGCAAGCGCCATCGGCATCATGCCGATGATCATGGAGAGCGCGGTCATGAGCACGGGGCGAAAACGCGTAAAGCCCGCTTCGAGCGCGGCCTTGAATGGGTCGCCGTGGACGGCAAAACGTTCGCGGCAGAAACTGACGACCAGAATCGAGTTGGCCGTCGCCACCCCCATGCACATGATCGCACCGGTCAATGCAGGTACCGAGAGCGTCGTGTGGGTCGCGAACAGCATCCAGACGATACCTGCCAACGCGGCAGGCAACGCGGTCACGATCACGAACGGATCGGCCCACGACTGGAAATTGACCACGATCAGCAGATAGATCAACACGACCGCACCAAGCAGGCCGAACAACATGCCGGCAAAGGCGCTGTTCATCGTCTGGACCTGGCCCAGCAGCGCAACGGCGGAGCCCTTGGGCAAGGTGCCGGCGTTGTCGTGCACGATGCGCTGGATATCGGATGCCACCGCGCCGAGGTCGCGGCCCTGGGTGGTCGCGAAGATCTCGACGATGGGCTGGATGTTGTACTGGCTGACAACCTCATTGCTGCTGGTGCGCTCGACTGTCGCCAGACCACCGAGGATCTGGGCGGTGCTTCCGCCGCTGGCCGTGATCGGCAGATTTTGCAGGGCGGCGAGCGAATCGAGGCTGTATTGCGGCGTTTGCATCACGATCGGATAAGAGACGCCGTTCGCGTTGTTCAGCCAGAACGTGGGCGCGACCTGGCTGGAACCCGCGAGGTTCACCACCATACTGTTCGTCACGTCACGCTCGGTGATGCCGAGCAATTGCGCGCGCGTACGGTCGACATCGACGTTGAAGGTCGGGTTGCCGTGCGACTGCTCGATCCGCGCATCGACCACGCCCGGCACATCGCGAACCTGGCGCAGCAGACGGTCCGCATACGCGTAGTTGGCGTTCAGGTTATTGCCGCGAATCTGCAGGTCGATCGGCGCCGGCGAACCGAAGTTCAGGATCTGACTGATGATGTCCGCTGGCGGGAACGAAAACGTGACGCCCGGGAATTCTCGCGGCAATCTCTCGCGCATGACGCGAACATACTCGTCGGTTGGACGATGGCCTTCGTTCAGCGCGATCTGGATGTCACCGTCCTGCGAGCCGACCGTACCGGTGTTGTTGTACGCGGTATTGATGCCGCTGACCGGCAGACCCATGTTGTCGACCACGGTGCCGAGATCCGCGGGCGGAATGATCTGGCGGATCGCGCCTTCGACATTCGCAAAGATCTGCGCGGTCTTTTCAACCCGAACGCCGACCGGTGCGCGCACATGCATCAGGATTTGTCCGGAATCGACGGAAGGGAAGAAGTTGCGGCCGAGGAACGGCACCAGCGCGAAGGAGAGGGCGACAAAGCCGAGGAAGCCGCTGACGAACGGACGCCGGTGGGTCAGCGCGAGTTCGAGCAACCTGCGGTAGGCGCTGCGCACCTTTTCAAAGCGCGCTTCGAAGCCGCGCTGGAAACGCCCGAGCGGACCGGGGCGCTTCGTGTCCTCGGCGTGCTCGTCGTGCACATGCTGTTTCAGCAGGTATTTCGCCATCGTCGGCACAAGTGTTCTCGACAGGATGAACGACGAGATCATCGCGAAGATCACCGCTTCAGCCATCGGCACGAACAGGAAGCGCGCGACGCCGTTCAGGAAGAACATCGGTACGAACACGATGCAGATACAGAGCAGCGAGACGAACGCCGGCGTGACGATCTGCGCGGCGCCGTCGAGAATAGCCGTCTCCACCTCCTTGCCATGCTCGAGGTGCCAGTTGATGTTTTCGATGGTCACCGTGGCGTCGTCGACCAGAATCCCTACCGCTAACGCGAGACCGCCGAGCGTCATGATGTTCAACGTCTCGCCGAGCGCGGACAGCGTGGCGATGGAGCCAAGGATGGCGAGCGGGATCGAGGTTGCGATGATGATCGTCGAGCGCCAACTGCCAAGGAACAGCAGGATCATCAGGCTCGTCAACACGGCCGCGATCACGCCCTCGCGCGCCACGCCGGTGATCGCCGCACGCACGAACAGCGACTGGTCGCCGATGGGCTCGATCTGCAGGTTATCGGGCCATGACGCCTTGCCTGCAGCAATCCGCTGCTTGATGCCGGAAATGATGCCGAGCGTCGACACTGAACCGTTCTTAAGCACCGACATCAGTACCGAACGCCGGCCGTCCACGTGCACGATATTGGTCTGCGGCGGGCTGCCATCGCGCACGTTCGCAATGTCACGAATATAGACCGTGGTGCCGTTGGCCGCCTTGACCGGCAGATCGCCCAACGCTTTGATTTGCGACGGTGCATTGTTCAGTTGCAACGTGTACTCGTAGTCACCGATCTTTTCCGTGCCGACCGGCGTAATCAGGTTCTGGCCGGCGAGCGCATTGGCGACATCCTGTGCGGACAAGCCCCGCGCCTGGAGTGCCGCCGGGTCGACGTCGATTTGCACCTGACGTGTCTTGCCGCCGAACGGGTAAGGAATCGCTGCGCCTGCTACCGTCGTGAGAACCGGGCGCACTGCATTCAGGCCAAGGTCACCGAGATTCTGTTCGGAGAGTCCCTTGCCGGACAGCGCCAACTGGATGATCGGCACGGTCGACGCGTTGTAGTTCAGGATCAGAGGAGGCGTCGTACCTGCAGGCAACTGCCGCAATTGAGTTTGCGCAACCGAGGTCACCTGCGCGTTCGCCGTGCTGATATTCACGCCCGGCTGGAAGAAGATCTTGATGATCCCGAAGCCGGCGACCGATTCCGCCTCGATATGCTCGACGTCGTTCACCGTGGTCGTCAGCGTGCGTTCGAATGGCGAGGTGATGCGGCCGACCATCTGGTCCGGGGGCAGACCCGTGTACTGCCACACGACGCTGATCACGGGAATCCTGATATCCGGAAAGATATCGGTTGGCGTCCTCATCGCGGACAAAGGACCGATGATGAGAATGAAGATCGCCAGGACTACGAAGGTGTAGGGTCGCCGAAGGGCGATACGGACTAGGCCGAGCATGAGAATTCCAGAGCTTGGGGTAAAACGTAAGAGTGTCCTGGCGGAGGCTAGTGCGGCGTGCGGTGGCGCGCAGCCGCGTGCTTGTACTTGCCACAAGCACAAGACGCACTTGAGCTGACGGCATATTCGACCGTGACGGAATACTGGATAGGGCTACGCATAATCTGCATTTCTTGAGAATTGCTCTGCTGCTTACGATCAGTCAAAAAGCTTGCGTGCATCTTTCAATTGCCCGGCGTTTGGAAGAGAAAGACATGCGCAACGAAGAGGGTCGCCTTGGGCCACGTGCCGATGTGCTGCAACGCAACTCAAGCGCGAATGTACACAAAGCTCGGCATTCCTGCTGAAGGACAAATAAGAAGTCAGGCACGTATGAATGCGGGGTGAGTCCATTTCTCTTTACCCGCAAATGCCGGGAATACCTTGTCATTGTTGGGCAGAGGGATGTGTGTCAAGAACCGGACACAGGCGTGCGAGCGCCGTTTCCTGCGAAGGCTAAACCGTCAGCGTTTTTTATTACCGATTGTTCGAGAGGTCCACATGTGCTCTGGACACCATTTGCTAACCGGCATTCAAAGAGCTGACTTCGATTCTGGAGATGAGGTCTTCACGTCACCGCCACATCATTCAAGATGAACGTCACGGTAAAAGTGATGTTTTGCACAAAACAGTTGTGCGGAAAACATGTGGACTAGAAAGCGGTTTTTCACGCCCGGAGTCGGTCCTCGATTGGCGTAGAGCGATGCTTTCAATTGCATGCCGATCTCCCTTTCTCTTCTGAAATGTCCAGGGTCGATGTTGCCTGCGGGCCGCATAAATTTGCTGGATTGAAGATTCAGTAATGGATAAGGGCCGAAGGAAAGTTTGGCTACGCGCGTGAGCTGGGCATGGACACGGTGGGCTTCCTGATGATGAGCCACATGACGACGCCGAGGAATCTGGCAGGCGAGGTAAAGAAGATGGAAAGCTACGGGGCGACCTGCATCTACGTAGTGGACTCGGGTGGCGCGCTGAACATGAACGACGTGCGTGACCGGTTCCGCGCGCTCAAGGCAGTGTTGAAACCGGAGACACACACGGGTATGCACTCGCACCACAACCCACAATGATGGTCTCCCGATCGAAATGGCGTCCACCGAACAACTTCTCCAGACTCTTCAGCTTGCTCGTCGCGGGTCATCCGTTCGTTTTGCTCCGATAACTCCAACCGATCCGCCGACCCTATTTGCAACAGAGCCACGTCACCTTGGTCCACCGAATGCGAAGCTCCCGAGAAATGTACTCAAATGTACTCTCGCGCGGCGCCTTCAACGCGATTGCCACAAATCCCGTACACTCGGACGCGGCCGCGGTAGCGCGTCGATCTGTGGTTCAGCAGCACATGCTGCGTTACGCTGGACGCCACCGCGTGGACCGCTCTCTCACGGAAACTTCAAGCATGGGAAACAGCCAATCTACCAGCATTACTCTTCAACAAAGCCGGGTCGTTGTGGCCGGGGGCACGTCAGGAATTGGCTTTGCCGTAGCCGAAGCTGCGGCGCGTTCCGGAGCCGAAGTCATCATCGCCTCGAGCAGGCCGGAGCGCGTCGCTGCCGCACTTGAGCGCCTACCTCGAGGCACGCGCGGCGAGTCACTCGACTTTACCGACGAGGGGCAAGTGCGCGCGTTTTTTGCACGCATCGGTGAGCTAGACCACCTCGTCTACACCGCCGGGGAGTCGTTGTTCCTGCAAACCCTTGCTGAACTCGACATCGAAGCCGCGCAGCGGGCCTTCGAGGTGCGCTATTGGGGGGCGCTCAAGGCCGTCAAATATGCGGCCCCGCTCATTCGCGAGAACGGCTCCATCACCCTTACGAGTGGAGTGGCCTCGTCGCGTCCACTGCCTACGTGGGCAATCCCGGCCAGTATCCTGGGGGCGATCGAATCACTCACACGGACACTAGCCGTCGAGCTTGCGCCGCTCCGCGTGAATGCCGTGGCACCTGGCGTCTTGCGTACCGCGCTGTGGGACAACATGAGCAAAGCCGATCGCGAGAGTCTCTACGACCATATCTCCGGGAAGATTCCGGTACGGCGGGTTGGGGAGGCGAGCGACGTCGCGCAAACGTATCTTTACCTGATGCAGCAGGGCTTTAGCACAGGGCAAGTCATTGTTGTCGACGGCGGTCACGTGCTCGTTTAGCTGTCCTGGAGGGCAAAAAACATGGGTTTCGATTTCAACGGTAAACGTGTCGTCATCGCGGGGGGCTCGCGCGGTATTGGCCGCAGCATCGCGCTCGGGTTCGCGCAGGCAGGCGCCGCCGTGTCCGTCTGTGCACGCAACCTGGAAGGATTGAAAGCGGTCGAGGCCGAACTGGCCGTCTATGACCGTCCGGTCCATACCGCACCTTGCGATCTCGCTGACGGCGAGGCGATCACCGCTTACATTGCGACGGCCGGCAACGCGCTCGGCGGTATCGACATTTTGATTAACAACGCATCCGGTTTCGGAGGTGGGGATACCGAAGCCGGCTGGGAGGCCGGCATCCAGGTCGACCTCATGGCAACGGTGCGAGCGGGTCATGCCGCGCTTCCATTCCTGCGGCAGTCGGCCAACGCCGCCATCGTCAATGTGACGTCCATCTCAGCGCTGCGTCCGTCGACACGCACCCAGTCTTACGCGGCGATCAAGGCAGCGGTCGTGCACTACACAGCTTCCCATGCATTGACACTCGCGCCGGACCGGATCCGTGTCAACTCGGTTGCGCCTGGCTCGATCGAGTTTCCCGGTGGAGCGTGGGAGCAGCGCAAGACTTCCGATCCCGAGCTGTATGAGCGGATACTGCGTTCGGTTCCGTTCGGCCGGCTCGGGACGCCCGCGGAGGTCGCGAGTGCGGTGCTGTTTCTCGCCAGCTCGCACGCGGGTTGGATCACCGGGCAGACCTTGGTGGTCGATGGCGGCCAGGTGTTGATGTAAGCACCAATTTGCACGCGGGGACAGGCACAGGCACGGGTTTGCCGCGCAATGCAACATCCGTGCTGCGGTCAACACAAGCGATCGACATGAAGGCATAGCCGGGCGGGTACTGCGAACTTGCGGGCTATCGCTTCCCGCCCGATGTGATTAGCTGTGCGGCGTGGTTGTACTACCGTTTCCCGCTCAGCCTGCGCATGGTCGAGCAACTGCTGGCCGCACGCGGCATTCAGCTTACATACGAGACGGTGCTGCGCTGGTCGGTGAAGTTCGGGCTGGATGGCGCCGGGCGCAGGTTTGCGCAAGTTTGTGGGCCACGGCCTTGAGCGCGACGATCCGGTTGGTCGCGCGCTACATGCGTTCATAGAAACGCCGTGCCGGCGCGCATTGCCTCAATGCAAAGTTCGTCGCCTCGATGGACGCTCACGCGAGGTATGCATTGCCGTCGCGGGTGTTGCCTTCGCCTTTCTCCCCGCCGTTGCTTTGCCCTACGCTATCGACGCAGCGACAGTACGAACTGAACTGCCCCACGCTGGCAAACCGTGCCACCGTTCCGGTCTCCAGCATGATCACCGTCGCAAGTACTTCACCAACGCCGGGCACGTCTTTAGCAGTCGGTAGCCGATAGTCGGCGCGTCGCGCTTGATCGCCGCAACGTATGCCAGGTGCACGCGGTATCAGGCTCCCGCAGACCATCTACCAGCCGGTACCAGTTGTAAGTCGATTCCACGACCACGCCCGCAAGGTCTCCATAGTGAGGTTCGAGCGCCGCGACGATTGCACCGGGCTCATTCGACGGGCGACGTTACAGTGCGATCCGGTCTTCGGCATCACTGACCACTACCACACTGTTGTTCGAGCGCAGGGCTATTTCCGCAGAACTTCATGTCGGCCTCCGCCAGGGCAAAGGGTTTGCTTCACCTTGACTCTACCTCTGCGTCTCTCGCCGCGAGGTTCTGGCCCGCTCCTCGTCGGCGATTCGCTGTATGCCAACTCCTTCATCCCCGTACAAGCATTTGTGCGCGCTGGGACAAGTCCGCGGAATTTCGTTCACATACTCTCGCGCTGGTGCGATGCAACAAGGCGTACATGGTGTGGGCCATTGGCATCTGCCGCTTCAGGGGGTTCAGGGATGTATACCAATCTTGTCGATCATGGGCATCGAGTGCGGCGCGCAGGCGGTTTTGCCCGCCATTGGCGCGAGCTGGTTCTTGGCGCCGTCAGTCTGCTGGCGCTGCTGCTGTCGGGTCACGCACAGGCTGCCGCGCCCGCGCCTGCCGAATGCGCGGCGCTACAGGCGAAATACCCGCAATTCAAGGGCAAGACGCTGATCAACGCGATCAATCCGCACACGCCGGGCTATGAAGCGCTGGACCCGAATGACCCGAGTAAATATATCGGCTTCGACATCGACCTCGGCGACGCGATTGGCAACTGCCTCGGCTTCAAGATTGCGTACAAGCCGGTCTCGTTTGCGGCGCTGCTGCCGACGCTGCAAAGCGGCCAGGCGGACATCGTGATCTCCGACATGTATGCGACCGAAGAGCGCGCGAAGGCGGCGGACTTCATCACCTATTCGAAGGTGTTCGACGGCGTGCTCGTCGCGAAGGGCAATCCGAAGAAGATCAGCGGCATCAACCCGACGATGTGCGGCACGACTGCCGCCGAGAACACCGGCTACGTCGAAGTGCCGTTGATCCAGAATCTTGCGCCGGCCTGCAAGGCGGCGAACAAGCCGGAAGCCGCCGTGCAGCTGTATGACAACAACGCGAACGCGATCCAGGCGATTCTCGCGGGCCGCGCCGACACGTATATCAACGACGTGAACACGGTGGACCAGGCAGTCAAGGCGTATCCGAACCAACTCGAAAAGGCCAGTGCGGTGACGCTGCCGTATTCGATCGGTATCGGCGTACCGAAAACCAACCCGGCAATACGCGCAGCCGTGATGGCAGCGCTTGTCGCGATCCAGAAGGCCGGCATCCAGACCGACTTGCTAAAGAAGTGGTCGCTCGGCGTTGAAAACCTCGAAACCCCCAAGCTGGTTGCCTTGAACTGATGAATTTGTTTCTGCACTATCTCGGCCTGCCGTATCTGCTAAGCGGCATCGGTTTTACGATCGCGGTCACGGCCCTCGGGCTGGCGGGCGGTCTGATCGTGGGACTGGTGCTCGCGAGCATGCAACTGAGCAAGGTGGGGCCGCTCGCCGCGATCGCGCGAGGCTACACGGTGATTTTTCGCGGGACGCCGCTTATCCTGCAACTCGTGTTCGCGTACGACGCGTTGCCGCACATCGGCTTGAAGTTGAGCGCGATGGGCGCAGCGGGTCTCGCGCTCGCGGCGAACGAGGGGCCGTTCATCGCGGAGATCCTGCGCGCGGGCGTGCTCGGTGTCGACCGTGGGCAACTGCTCGCGGGGCAGGCGCTCGGCATGACGCCGACCGTGCTGCTGCGCCGCGTGATCGCGCCGCAGGCGATCCGCACGATGATACCGGCGTTCGGGAACGAATCGGTCAGCGCGTTGAAGAACTCGTCGCTGGCATCCGTGATCGCCGTCGACGAACTGACCTTGCGCAGCACCCAGCTCGCGTCGTCGACGTTCGATTTCTTTTCGATCTTCTTCGCGTCCGGGCTGATGTATCTCGTGCTGACCGGCGTGATCGCCGCGATTCAGTTGTTCGCCGAAACGTCGCTCGATCTCGATCGCAGCCCGTCTGGACGCTTTGCACGGCTGCTGCCGTGGCGCCGTGCCCGAATTGCGGCGAACCCACCCGGCGCGGGCGCGACACTTCCCGCCGATGCGTTGCTCGAACCGGCGCCGTCGCCCGTGCCAATGCCTAACGCGCGTGACGTTCGGCGTGATGTTCACGCAGAGCGCGCGCAGCGCTACGCGACGCTCCAGAAGCAGAGCGCGACCGTGCAGGTGAAGGGGCTGAGCAAGCGTTACGGTGAGCAGACGGTGCTCGACGGCTTCGACCTCACCGTCCGCTACGGCGAGGTTATCGCGCTGCTCGGGCCGAGCGGATCGGGCAAAAGCACGCTGCTGCGCTGTATCAATCACCTGGAGCAGTGGGATTCGGGGGAAATCCGCATCGGCGGTAAGCGCCTCGGTTTTCGAGTCGATGGTCAGCCGATGACGCAGGCCGATATCGCCAATGAGCGTGCGAGTGCTGGCGTCGGTATGGTGTTCCAGCATTTCAATCTGTTCAGCCATCTGACGGCGTGCGAGAACATCGCGGGGCCGCTGCGCTGGGTGCACGGCATGGCGCCTGCCGATGCCGAGCGCCGGGCGCGTGAACTGCTCGAACGCGTTGGCCTCAGTCATCGCGCCGACGCGTTGCCGCGCCATCTATCCGGCGGCCAACAGCAACGCGTCGCGATCGCCCGCGCGCTTGCGCCCAATCCTCGCGTGCTCCTGCTCGACGAACCGACGTCCGCGCTCGATCCCGAACTCGTCGGCGAAGTACTCGACGTGATCCAGCGCCTCGTGGACGAAGGCGGTCTGACGATGATCATCTCAACGCATCAGTTGCGCTTCGCCGATCAGGTCGCCGATCGCGTCGTGTTCATGAGCGGCGGCGCGGTGGTCGAACAGGGGCCTGCGCACGAAGTGCTCACACACCCGCGCGATCCGTTGACGGCGCGATTCCTGAGCGTGATGGGCGCCGACAATCGGCTCGAAGTCGCGTCGTGACGGCACGTGCCGTTCAGCTTTGCCCGGCCCTTTGCGCCGGGCGCTTTGCGAGAATCGAACAACCATGAAGCACCACACTTTGCCTGTGTCGCCTGAAACGGTTCATTGGGGTTACTTCAGCAAGAAAGTCGCGCCCGCGTTATCGGTGCGCTCCGGCGACCGGATCACGATCGAGACGCTGACTCACCATGCGAACGACGATCACGAACGGATGGTAGCGGGCGACCCCGGCGCCGAAAGTATCTTTAACTGGACCCGCGAGCACAAGGCCATGCCGCGCCGTGGCGCGGGGCCAACCGATGGACCGTTTACAGTCGGTTCCGGCGAAGGTGTCGGCGTGCATCTGCTGACCGGGCCGGTCGCGATCGAAGGGGCCGAGCCCGGCGACGTGCTCGAAGTGCGGATACTCGACGTACGGCCGCGGCCGAGCTGCAATGCGTGTTATCGCGGCCGCTGTTTCGGTTCGAACGTCGCCGCATCCTGGGGCTTCCAGTATCGCGATCTGATCGAGGAACCGAAGCCGCGTGAAGTCGTGACGATCTTCGAGCTCGACTCCTCGGGCGAGTCGTTCGCACGTGCGGTCTACAACTACGTGTGGACGCCGCAGACGGATCCGGACGGCATCGTGCATACGACGATCGACTACCCCGGCGTGAAGGTCGATCATTCGCTGGTCAAGAAGCGGGAGAGCATCCTGTCGAACGTGAAGGTACCCGCCCGGCTGCATTTCGGCACCATGGGACTTGCGCCGACGGAGGTCGACTACGTCAGCTCCAATCCACCCAGCTACACCGGCGGCAATATCGACGACTGGCGTGTCGGCAAGGGGGCGCGGATGTACTACCCGGTCGCTGTCGAAGGCGCATTTTTTTCCGTCGGCGATCCGCATGCGGCACAGGGTGACAGCGAGCTCGGCGGTACCGCCATCGAGACCTCGCTGACCGGAGACTTCGAATTCGTGCTGCACAAGAGGAACGACCTGGGGGGCACTATCCTCGAAGGCCTCACGCACCCAATGCTGGAAACCGAAGACCAATGGTCGGTGTACGGCTTCACCTTCGCGAATTACCTGGCGGAGCTCGGCCCGGCCGGACAGATCGAGGTGGCACAGCACGCGAGCCTCGACAAGGCGATGCGTGATGCGTTCCGCAAGCTGCGCCGCTTCCTGATGACCGTACACAGGCTGAGCGAGGACGAGGCCATCGCGCTGATGTCGGTCGCCGCGGATTTCGGCGTCACGCAAGTCGTCGATGGCAACTGGGGCGTGCATGGCTCGATCCGCAAGAACGTCTTCATTGGCGGCGCGGGGGGCTAAGCGTTCTCGTCCGGGCCGCGGGCGTTGCACATGGGCTGGCGTGCCGGATGTGCCAGCGCGAGGCGTAGGAGCTCTGCCGGGTGCGGACTCATACGACGCTTTTCTTTGTTCATGGAGTGACAGCAGATGGATTCATCAACGAAGTTCTGGATGGTGGAGGGCGCGCCTACCCCGGTCGGTCCCTTCTCGCATGCAACCGAACAAAACGGCTGGGTGTTTCTCACTGGCCAGATGCCGACATCACCGGACGATGACAGCGCACCGCTTCCAGAAGGTGTGGCCGCACAGACGACCCAGGTCATGAACAATCTGGTCCTCGTGTTAAAGGGGATCGGGCTTGGCCTCGAACATGTCCTCTCCGTGCGGATCTTTCTGACCGAGTTCAAACGAGATTACGCGACGATGAACGCGGTCTATGCTGCCTGTTTCCCGCCTGGGAAATTGCCGGCGCGGACCTGTATAGGCGTGACTGGATTGGCGCGCGACGCGCTCGTCGAAATTGACTTTATTGCTCGCAGGCCGAATTCAGCTGCCGCTTGATACTTGAATCGCCCCGGGAATCCCGTAGACTTTTTTGTTCGAGTCACGCGGCTGTGCGCAACGCCTGAAGTTGCGAATAATATGCGACTCTGGTCAATATGCAGTAAGACCGAAGTGCACACCGTTCCGCGCTGCCTATACGAACCTGTCGAGGGCCTGTACTCGGCATGAAGTGGAGATCCTGACTTGACTGACAATATTGCTCTCGCACCCGCGTATGTCCTGTCGCGGGAAATCGCGGCACGGCGTCTGTCGCCTGTGGACTTGATGGATGCGCTGCTCGCGCGTATCGCAACGCACGACCCGAAGCTGCACGCATTCGTGGAGGTTTATGCGCCAGAGGCGAGACTCGCCGCTGAGGCAGCGGATAAGGCGATTCGTTCGGGCCATGCGGTGGGACCTTGGCATGGTATCCCGGTGGCCATCAAAGACATCATCGACATCGAAGGACGGATCACGACAGGCGGCTCCGCGAGCCGGCTCGATCATCGCGCGACCGTAACGGCAACGGTCGTGCGTCGCCTGGTGAGCCAAGGGATGATTGTGCTTGGCAAAACGCACACGGTGGAATTCGCTTGTGGCGCGTGGGGGATGAACCAGCATCGAGGCACACCGTGGAATCCGTGGGACGCTGACGTGCCGCGCACGCCTGGAGGCTCGAGCAGCGGCTCCGCCGTCGCCGTCGCGGCCCGCCTCGCGCCTTGGGCGCTGGGTACCGATACCGGTTGCTCGATCCGCCAGCCCGCTGCGTGGTGCGGCATTACAGGGCTGAAAACGTCGATCGGTCGAATCAGCACGTATGGCATCCTGCCGCTCAGCCCCACTCTTGATACGCCCGGTCCGATGGCCCATACAGTTCGGGACGTGGCACTGCTTTTCGATCTCCTGCAGGGCCCCGACCCGCGCGATCATCGCACGAGCGGCCACCTGCCGGCCGATCCCATCTCGACGCTGGAGCATGGCGTCCGCGGTCTGCGGCTCGCGCGCCTTCCGTCCGAGGAAAGTTTGGGTGTCGCGGCCGATGTGCTGGACGCTTACGACCGCTCACTTGCAGTGCTGAGCGGGCTCGGCGCGGAGATCGTCGATATCGCTCTGCCGTTTAGCCTCGTTGAATTCATTTCAATGACCAACGTCACGATGGCGGAGGCGTATTTCACTCACGGGCATCTCGTCGAGGATCCGCGCCTGCCGCTCGACGAAGTGGTCCGCTCTCGCGTCCTTGGTGCATCCCGCATCTCGGCTCAGGATTATCTGGCAACGCTGCACCGCCGGGACCAGATGAAGCAGGGGATGAAAACCGCGTTGGCAGGGGTGGACGCGTTCTTGACACCGACAACGGAGACGGTGGCCATACCGCTCAGCGAGGTGAATCAAAACGACCAACCAACCCGCCTCACGCGCTTCGTCAACCTTCTCGATATGTGCGCGCTGTCGCTGCCAAACGGCTTTACCGCCGAGCGCTTGCCGAGCTCGCTGCAAATCGTTTGCCGTGGATATGATGAATCGCTGGCGCTGCGTATCGGTCAGGCTTATCAGCAGGTGACTGATTGGCATGAGCGCATACCGCCCGCGATCGGGCAATGAGCAGCGTGACCTACATGACCCGTTAATCACGGGCGCGAACAGACGGAGCGCCACTTCCGAAAAGTCGGACGACCACGCCCGCGCGCCCGAATCCGATCGGGTTGGGATCTGAGGTTTAACGGGCCCTATGGCCGGAGAGCCTTTATCGCATCACGTGTTTCAACCAGCAACGCTTCCGCGAGTCGCGTCAGAGGGCGGTCTTTCGAGGAAATCGCCCACGCGTCGATCGTGTTCTTCGGCCGAAACGGCAGCGCGACAATCGGCTGCTGACCGGTATGTGCGACGGCCGACAGTGCGTCGACCACCGCGACACCGGCGCCGGCGCCTACCAGCCTGCACGCGGTCTCCGAATAGCGTGTCTCGACAGCCACGCGGTACGGCACGCCGGCGTCGCGGAATGCCGCAGCAATTTGCGTGCTGACGCGCGCCAGACTCGACAGACCGATCAGCGGATACGGCTCGAGATCGGCCGGCACGACGCGTTTGCGCCGCGCAAGCGGATGTCCATGGGGCACGACGCAAACCATCTCGATCGACGCGATCTTCACCATCTTCAGCGACTGGTCAAGCTCGGGTTCGAGCGCCATCGCCAGGCCGAAATCGGCCGCCAGCGCTTCAACGCTTTCGATCACCTTGAATGAATCGACGACGTCGCAGAACACCTTTACGTCGGGTTTGCCGATCATGAAACGCTGAATTGCCTGCGGAAGTATCGAGTGCCCGAGCTGCGGCGTGGCGCTCACACGCACATGTCCGAGGCGGTTCTCCTTGATGTCCTCGACGGTCTGGTCGAGAGCCTCGGAATACATGAACATGGCTTCTGATGCGCTGAACAGCAGCTTAGCCTCCTCGCGCGGGACCAGCCGGTTTCCCACGCGATTGAAGAGCGGGAATCCAAGTTCCGATTCAAGTTGGCCGAGCGCAGTGCTGACAGCCGGCTGCGAGATCCCGAGCACACGGCTAGCACCGACCGTGGTCTGCGACGTCATGACGGTCCTGAAGATACCCAGCAGTCTCGTGTTCACAATAACCTTTTCTTATACGGTGTGAATAATTTTCAATAGTTGATTATTGTAAGGCCGCTTTTGATAATGCCAGTTATCGCATCCCGAAGACCGGATGCGCGCCGTAACGGCCCAACCCCCTCAGACCGAGACACCCCAATGAATAAAGTCGCAAGCGTCAACTTTTCCGGTGTCGAACAAACGGTCATGACAAAGGTGGCATGGAGAATTCTGCCTTTCCTGATGCTGCTTTATTTCGTCGCGTTCGTCGACCGGGTCAATATTGCCTTCGCGTCGCTGCAAATGAACGCGGACGTCGGGCTGTCGAGCGTTGCATACGGAATCGGGGCGAGTGCGTTTTTCGTCAGCTATTTTCTGTTCGAGGTGCCAAGCAACTTCATACTCTCGAAGGTCGGGCCAAGAAGATGGATCGCACGCATCCTGGTGACCTGGGGGCTGGTCTCCGGCGCCATGATGTTCGTGTCGGGCGAGAAGAGTTTCTATGTACTGCGCTTCCTGCTTGGCATGGCAGAAGCAGGCTTCTTCCCGGGCATTGTGGTTTACTTGAGCCGATGGTTCACCGCGAGTTACCGGGGACGGGTCACAGGCATTTTCATCGTTGCAATCCCACTGTCGGGCCTGATCGGCGGTCCGATTTCCGGGCTGATCCTCGACGGCATGAACGGCGTATCTGGCCTGCGCGGCTGGCAATGGATGTTTCTACTGGAAGCCATCCCCGCGGTTGTACTCGGCATCGGTTGTCTATGGTGGCTGGCCGATCACCCCGCGGACGTGACGTGGCTGAGCCCTGACGACAAGGACAGGTTGGAACGCATGCTCGAGAGCGAGCGTCGCGCACTCGACTCAGAGGCACGCTATCCGTTGTCAGCAGCGTTCGCGAACCGCGCTGTCTTGCTGCTGGCCGGCACGCTGTTTTGCATCGTATTTGGTACGACCGGCATCGCGTTCTTTTTGCCGCAGATCATCAAGAGTTTTGGCTATAGCAATACGACGGTTGGTTTTCTGAGCGCCGTACCGTATCTTGCTGGCGTGATTGCAATGGTGTCATGGGCGCGCCATTCCGATACCCATCGCGAACGCGTCGCGCATCTGGCCACGGCGACGCTGTTCGGTGCGCTCGGTTTCATTGCTCTCGCGTTCCTGTTGCCCGTGCACTGGGCCGCCATGATCGCTCTCTGCTTCGCGGCGATGGGCGTCTATGCTTCCAACGCGCTGCTATGGACACTGCCTTCCGAATTGATGACCGGCACAGCGGCAGCCGTGGCAATTGGCGTCATTAATTCATTGGCTAACCTGTCTGGTGTGATCGCACCCAGTCTGCTGGGATGGAGTCGTCAGGTCAGCGGTGGATTCGCTCTGCCGGCGTGGATTTTTGCGGGCTTTTTGGTCTTGGGAACCGTGCTAACGGTACTCTTTAGTCGCACACCGATGTTCACAACATCGCGACGTGCTTTAGGGAAGGCAGTTTGATATGACGACGGCAGGCGCAGCACCGTACATCGATGTAAAGCCATTAAGCGCGAACGCGTTCGAGGTCTATGGCGAAGTTCTCGAAAACAAGACCGAAAAGCGACGGCGCGATTTTTCAATGCCGTTTGCCGGACTCGACGCTGGCACTACGCCGCGTCTGTGGATTAACCGCTTGCAGCCGAGCCGCACTCGGTCTATCACCATCGATACGATGGAATGCCATCCGCACTCCCATCAGACCTTCATTCCGATGCGCGAGGTTCCATACCTGATCGCGGTTGCACTACCCGGCGAAGACGGCCTTCCCGACCTCGCCACGCTCTCCGCTTTTACCAGTGACGGCGGCCAGGGCGTGTGCTATCGACGCTCGGTCTGGCACTTCGCGTTTACGTCGCTCGACGACGTCAATGAGGTAGCGGTGATCATGGCGGACAGCGGCCGCAGCGATGACACCATCGTAACGAGACTGGCCGAGCCTGTTATGGTCGCGCTATAGAGCAGGAGCACGCAATGGACGGCAAATATGATCACCTGGAACGGAACTTCACCGGCTATGGACGCCGGCCGCCCCACCCCCGGTGGCCCAACGACGCCCGACTCGCAGTCAATATAGTCATCAACTATGAGGAAGGCGCGGAAGCGTCCTTCTCTGATGGCGACGGCCACTCTGAAAGTGGCCTGGGCGAAGGAGGGGCGGGCGGCTTCGAGGGCCGCGATCTCGCTGCCGAGTCGATGTTCGAGTATGGCAGCCGGGTGGGTATCTGGCGCGTACTGCGCCTGCTTGAGGAGCGCAGTTTGCCTGCCACCGCGTTCGCCTGCGCGCAGGCGCTGGAGCGCAATCCGGAATTCGCGCAGGTAATCCGCGATGGCGACATGGACGTGTGCAGTCACGGTCGGCGCTGGGTGAGGGCGCAAGATCTCACTGAAGAGCAGGAAGCGGAGGAAATCCGGCGTGCCTTCGAATCTATTACCCACTCCACGGGACGGCCACCAGCGGGTTGGTATTGCCGTTATGCGCCGACCGTTCATACTCGCAAGTTGCTGGTTGAGCATGGTGGATTCATTTACGATTCTGACGCGTACAACGACGAGCTCCCGTACTGGACGACGGTGCAACAGCAGCCGCATCTGGTGATTCCGTATAGCCTGACAAATAACGACGTCAAGTTCGCGCGCGGCGCGATGGCGACCGGGGAGGACTTCTACATGTTCGTCAACGACGCGGTCGAGATGCTGTGCCGCGAAGGCGCTCGAGCGCCGAAGATGATGTCTATCGGGCTGCACATGCGTTTGATCGGTCATCCTGGCCGTGCCGCGGGACTCGAGCGTTTGCTCGACAGCCTCGCGCGGCGGGAGGATGTGTGGATGTGCCGCCGCATCGATATCGCGAATCACTGGTTGCAGGAACATCCTTTTAGCGCGGCAGGGCGGAGTTGAGGAAAGTGCAGCGCGGCCAACTATTGACGATCCCGGAATGAAAATGGCAACCGATGCCTATTCCGTCGTCGAGATTTCCCGTCGAGTGCAAACGGGGGTGGACGATTCACTCGATGCAGCACGCCGTGCGCTTTCGGTCATTGCACGGCGAGAACGAGAGTTGAACGCTTGGTCGCATGTCGCGTCTGCGAGCGACCTCATTGACGCGTCCGCGCGGACCGCATCCGGTCCGCTGGCGGGGGTTCCATTCGGCGTGAAGGACATCATCGACGTGGCCGGCATGCCGACGCGATGCGGTTCCGAGGCCTGCAGCACTTCGCCCTCCCAATTCGATGCATCCTGCGTCGCCTTGTTACGGCGAGCCGGAGCGGTGCCGATCGGCAAGACGGTGACGGCCGAATTCGCTTATATGACGCCGGGACCCACGCGCAATCCGGCAAACCGCCAACATACGCCGGGAGGCTCATCGAGCGGCTCGGCCGCTGCCGTAGCTGCAGGCATGGTGCCAATGGCATTGGGCACGCAAACTGGCGGATCGATGATCCGGCCGGCTGCGTTTTGCGGTGTCGTCGGCTTCAAACCGAGTTTCGGGGCGCTCGGTCGCGACGGTATGAAGATAATGTGCGAGTCGCTGGATGTGATCGGCTGGTACTGCGCCGATGTGGCTGACGTGGCGCGGGTCGCGGAAGTCATGCTCCCCGATGCTCCACCTCAGCTGTACTCAACCGAACATATGCGGACGGTAAAGATCGGTTTTTTGCCGGGCAATCCCGGACATGTGCTGGAACACGCAGCACAGGCCGCTCTCGAAGATGCGAGGAGTGCGCTTCGCGATCTGACGGCGATCGAACCGGTTCCCGAATTAACGGACCCAGCCAGATTTCTCGAAGCGCATTCGGTGATCATGCGTTACGAACTGGCGCGCAGCCTCTTACCGGTGGCCTCTGAGCACGCAGCGCAACTGAGCCGGCCGTTGCGTGAGGCTATCGACCAAGGACTGGAGATGCCGGCGCAGACTTATCGCGAGATGAAGGCGTGGCAAGACACCCAGCGTTTGTGTTGGGCGGATTACTTCGGCGATGCGGACGTCGTCCTGACGTCGAGCGCTTTGGGTCCGGCTCCCAGAGGGCTCGAATCGACTGGAACCGCGGCCTTCAATAAAGCGTGGTCCCTACTGGGCTGGCCGTGCATCCATTTGCCCACTGCGTTGAGCGAGGATGGCCTGCCGGTCGGTGTGCAACTGGTCGGGAAGCCGGGTACGGACAGGGAGTTAATTGGCTGGGCACTCGCTCTGCACAAGTTTGTCGATCGGCGAAACCACGCCGATCGGTAGGCGTTCGTCCGGATCGTGGAAAGCGCGTGTGGTAGTGGTTCGCGCGCTCGACGCGCCCCTTGGCCCGACTGCTAGCCGCGCTGATCATTGCATCTTACCTGGAAAAAATACCGCGGCTAATGAGGCAATCAGCGCTCCTGCCACTGCGGTGCATCGCCAATTGGTCAGCAGCAGGGGCGAGACCAGAGCAGAGCCCAAGGCGCCGCCAAGGAAGAAGATGGCAATGTACAGACTGTTCAGGCGACTGCTGGCTGATTGGTCCAGCGCTAGTATGGTTCGCTGTGAAATGACGTGGGATGCCTGCACACCTGCGTCGATCATCAGCGCTCCTATGACCCATCCTGCCACCGAATCCAAGGTCCCCGCCACCGCGAACCCGCAGACGACAACCGAAATCGCACCCATGCGACCAATCCGTCCGAACCCATGGTCGGCGGCGTAGCCAGCGACAGGTGCCGACAATGCGCCGGCCGCCCCGACGAGCGCGAACAATGCCACTGCCGTCGAGTTGAACCCGAATCGGTGCATGAGGATGATTGGCGCAGTACCCCAAAAGAGGCTAAATGCCGCGAATAGGCATGCCTGGGCCGCCGAGAGTTGCCGTAGGGCTCGGTGCGTTCGCGTTAGCGAACGTAAAGATCCGATCAACGCCTTGTAGTCGTGCTTTGCGTCCGGTTGCCTAACTGGAAGCTGGCGACTGAGAAGAAACGTGAGCGCGACAAGAATGACGGCGTCGAGAATATATAGACCACGCCACCCCACGACGTTTTCAGCGACACTCGCGACAGGTCGCGCAAGCATGATGCCTGCGAGTAGTCCGCCAGTGATCTTGCCGACTACTCGACCTCGGGACGCATCGTCAGTCATGTGCGCCGCCAAAGGGATAAGCATCTGTACGGCGGTGGTTCCGACACCAAGAGAAAACGCGGCCACCAGGAGCAAAACAACATTGGTAGCGCCCGCCATCACAGTCAACGCGACGCAGAGTCCGGTAAGTGTCAACAAAACGAGTCGTCGATTTTCCAGGAGATCGCCGAGTGGGGCGAGAAGGACTAGTCCGACGCAGTAGCCGGCCTGGCTGAGTGTCATGACCAGACTTGCGCCCCAAAGCGGCAGTCCGACCTTGGGCCCGATGAAGACGATAAGAGGTTGTGCGAGGTAACTGCTGGCTGCGATAAGTCCGCATGCGAGCGCCATAAGCGCAGTCATCGCAAAGCCGATGCGGTGAGTTGAGGAACCGTGCGATTCCTCAATTGATAGATCTGTCGCCACTGTAACCCCCTGATTTGCGGCTGGGCGTTGACTACGTTTTGCTCAACCCCCAGCGGTCCGATTAACTAATCAACGGGTCGATTTTCCGAGGACTCCACCGAGCCAACAATATCGCGACTCTCATCTCATCAATGCCATCTTGTCATTTGTTCGGGCGGATAGGTAGCGGGAGACAGAAACCGATTTTCTGTCGACGTATCTTTGCCCAGTTACGCGACAAGCGCCTTCAGGACATCATCGAGAGGAATTTGGCCTTTGCGGTGCTCAATGCCAATACCGCCCTGGAAGTCAATCCAACCCTCGTTGAATCCATCGATCATCCGAATACGGGGCATTGGATATTGCATGCCTTGGGACCGGAACAGTGTTTCCCATGTATCGCGCGGCACCGGGACCATGCGCACAGGACGGCCGAGGGCGGCGCTGAACCCGGACGCGATGTCGTTTGCGCTATAGCGCGCAGGCCCCTCCAGTTCGACAATTCGCACGCCGGTCCATTCGTCACGAAGGATTTCTGCGGCGTTGCTTCCTATCTCATCAGCGGCCACCATCGGTATTGGATGGTCTTGCGGTTGCAGGAAGCAATGAATTGCCCCGGTGCGCGCCGCATCTACATCCCACGCCGCGTTTTCCATGAACCAGGCCGCACGGAGCATGCACACCGGGAGGTCCAGGGTGCGAAGCATCTCCTCGGTCATCTTGGAGTTATTGAGCAGGTTCGGTTCGGCGATGTGCGCACCAACTGTCGAAAGGAATACTACCTGTTTTGGCCGCGCAGTCTCCAGCGCTTTCTTGACTGCAACAGCGTTAGCCTGTGTTTCCGGGAAGCCAGGTTGGGGATCGTAGTTTGGAGGTGTCATCAAGAACACGCCGTCTGCACCGTCAAAAGCCTTCGTAAGTGCCTCGGCGTCGCCGATTTCCGCAAGAGCGATTTCGCAACCGAGCTCTGCCCATGGCTGACCCTTTGCGATGTCTCGGACAACGGCACGAACAGGCAGTCCTGCCTTCAAAAGCGTTCGGGCGACGACACCGCCGACTTTTCCTGTAATTCCTGTAATCGCGTACATTTGACTTAGTCCTTTAAACGGTATTAAACCTGTCAGGCGAATAGACCGCCCAATCTGGTATCCAAACAATTGGTTGATGGCGAATAACTTGGCAGAGCGTTGATTCGACGCATCGCTGCCTTCCGATGAAGTTTCTTGGAGCTTAAGTTGGACGACTTGGTAAATGAATATCCGTCACGTCAGAAGTGATATGACGCAATGTCATTAAAGATCACGAGTGGATTCAAGACTTGTGACAGTAGCAGGGCTGCGCATGCGGCATTTGGTACGTAGTAAAGCGTGCGGGCGATTTACTACATATAGTTCGGGCGGACGAAAGTCCAGCCTGAAAGCCGCCCGTCCGGCGAGGCAGAGTGTAGATACTTTCGCGCCGGACGGCATGTGGCTCAGCGATGCGCATAAATTGAACCGAGCCCTTTAACGACAGTGTGGCTGCCCGATTCCGTGCGGCTGTCCTGTACGCCGCCGAAACTGGTTTCGACGTTGGCATCGGTGTTGCGCTGTGCGCTAATCTTGGCCTCAGCGGCTTGAATGTCGTCCGGGTAGTGGGGATCGTTGGCGCGGCCAGGCGTGTAGCCGGCCTTTTCAAGCTGAACGAGTTCGGCGCGGACCTGGGCACGGGTTACAGTGGAAGCGGTTTCCTGGGCATGGCTCGCGATTGGAAAGACGAGGGCAGTTGCGACGACCAGGGTGAGTTGGCGGAAGTTCATGGCAAATCTCCTTCGGTTTGGGTTAAGAGAAGAACGTATGGTGTGGAATGGATTGTGGACAAAAGGAGATGAAACTGAAATAGCATCGCAGTCATTTAATCGATGCCGGATTGTCATGAACGGATCGCCGGGAAACTGACAGGCTGAAGTGAATCGCGCTACCGAAACGCGGCGCGGCAAATTTCTGCGGCCAGTGCGGCTGGCAAAATGCTCGGCATGTATCCGCGTCGTTGGGAGACGGGCTGGGGTTACGACGTCCCCGCTACGTCTTGAGGTCGCGACGGACGACGGTTTAGCTGGGAGCCGGACGCTACTGTCTACCGCGATAGGGGACGTGTGTCGTTAAAGTCTCGGAAATGCGCCGGTTTTTTTAGCAGCCGGGAGATCCAAACTCGTCAGTGCAGGGTCACGGGAGGACGGGTGAACCGCTCATCTACACGCGACCACCTTCTGAGCCAAAAGATAGTGAGCGACTTGGCCGTTAGGGACGGCTAGCCTTGGTTCGCCTATCGAGCATCTTTTCTGGGGCTGCGCTGAGCGACACAATGAAATCGAGAAACATGCGCACCTTTGCCGGAACATGATGGCGGGACGGATAGAGTGCGTAAAGTGGGAATCGATCGTCGGGCCAGTCGGGGAACAGCTCCACGAGCCGGCCATCCGCGAGTAGTTGTTCTACACCGAGCTCCATCACCTGAGCAATGGCGTGCCCGGCCACGCAGACGCTATGCATTGTGCCGACATCGTTGACAGTGAGTCGCCCAGCCACCTCAATGGAAATTTTCTTGCGCCCGCGGTGAAATTCCCAGTCGAAGGGTCGCCCTGTTTCGGGATCCCGGAACCTTATGCATTGGTGAGCGTCATTTTCGAGCTCGGAGGGTTGCTCGGGGCGGCCCTTGCGCTTGAGATAGGCGGGCGCTGCAACGGTCAGGATGCGCGTATCGAGGAGCTTTCGTGCCACAAGACTGGAAGGTCGCGGTTCACCAAATCGGACCGCTAGGTCAAAGCCGTCGGCGATCATATCGCCGAGCTGATCCCTTGTGACCAATTCCAGTCGGAGCTCCGGATACTGATCGATAAATGACCCTAACTTCGGGGCAAGGAGCAGGCGGGAAAAAAATGGATCGACATTGACCCTCAGGCGACCGCGTACCGCTGTCGCTCCCTCGGTAGCGGACGTCGCGGCCTCTTCAAGCGCCGCAAGCAGTGGTATCACTTGCTCGTAAAGGCGGCGGCCCTCATCCGTCAGTGTGACAGAACGCGTCGTGCGGTCCAGGAGACGGACCCCTAGGCGCGTTTCAAGCCGTGCTATGCAGCGGCTGACACCCGACTGAGACATGTCGAGCATGTCACCCGCAGCAGCGAAACTGCCGGTGTCGACTATCGCGGACAGAACACCCATCCCGTTCAGAATTCGTTCGTCGAAGCCGGCCATCAATGCCCCCGCAGCATATATCAAATGACACTGATGTTATCGCGAAAAGACGTGTCGGCGCACAAAATTGCCCCATCGAACGATGCGAATCAGGAGGGGCAGATGTTTGCGGTTACTGGAATTACCGGGCAAGTAGGAGGTGTCGTTGCACGTGTTCTGCTTGCTGCGGGCCTGGAAGTGCGTGGAGTCGTTCGTGATCCAGTAAAAGGAGAGGACTGGGCAAACCAGGGATGCGAGGTGGCAGTAGCTGAAATGAACGACGCAGTCGCCTTGGCGCGTGCCTTTGACGGGGCGGAAGCAGTCTTCATTTTGCTACCTCCGAATTTCGATCCGGCACCCGGGTTTCCAGAGGCGAGGACCACAATCGCCGCAGTGAGCGACGCGCTGGCCGTATCAATGCCCAAGCGTGTAGTTTGCCTGTCCACTATCGGTGCCCAGGCAACGCAGCCCAGCTTGCTGCAGCAATCAGGAATGATGGAGCGAACATTCGGCTTGCTGCCAATGCCAGTCGCGTGCCTCCGCGCGGGATGGTTCATGGAAAACACCGCCTTCGACCTGGAGCCGGCGCTTGCGTCTGGCGTAATTCCCAGTTTCCTTTATCCGTTAGACAGGCCTGTTCCTATGGTAGCAACCGCCGATGTAGGTCGGATGGCGGCGAGCCTGCTCCGCCAGAATTGGACTGATCACCGGATCATAGAACTCGAGGGACCGCGTCGGACGACGCCGAACGAAGTCGCAGAAGTGTTCTCCCGGTTACTGGGTAGAGATATTCGGATGGAGTCTGTGGCTCGGGATACGTGGGAAGGTCTGTTCGCGTCGCAAGGAATGAAAAATCCGTTGCCGCGTATCCAGATGTTGGACGGCTTCAACGAAGGATGGATCGAATTCGAATACCCGCTAAGTACGGTCAAAGGCAGTGTTCCGCTGGAAACGGTCGTGCGCGGGATGATCCAGCGTATGGCTGAAACCGTCTGATCGAATCCGTCCGACTGTACGGCTGTTCCGGGCGTTGCAGGCCCGATATCCCACTCGTAACGCGAGATCGGCTAGTTAAATTCCCCTAGGAGAATTATGTCATGTCTGAGAAACCAACTGTTCTGATTATTGGCGCGTCCCGCGGGTTGGGACTGGGACTTTCGCGTGAGTATCTGCACCGCGGATGGAACGTGCTTGCCACTGTGCGCCGCGAAAGCGGTCAAACAGCGTTGCACGAATTGCAAAAGGCTAGCGACGCACTAGAAATTGAATACGTGGATATTACGAAGCCGGACGAAGTGGAAGATCTATGCGTGCGTTGCGGGGACAGAAGTTTTGATCTGCTCTTTGTGAATGCCGGCGTGACCAATGACCCGCAGGAAACGATCGGCGAGGTTTCGACGGAAGAGTTTGTGCGGGTCATGGTGACGAATGCCCTGAGTCCGATGCGCGTCGTCGAGCGGATGGTCGAATATGTGCGTCCGGACGGTATGGTCGCGGTTATGTCATCGGAGCTGGGAAGTATCGCCGACAATACCACTGGAGGCTGGGAGGTATATCGCGGCAGCAAGGCGGCGCTCAATACCTTGATGCGATCCCTGGTCGCGCGGCGTGCGGGGGATACGCGCACCTTCTACGTGGTCGCGCCAGGATGGGTCCGTACTGAAATGGGCGGCCCGGAAGCGCTTCTGGACATCGACACGAGTATTCCCGGTGTCGTAGAAGCGCTGGAAAGGCGCCGCGGGACGCACGGACTTGTATTTGCGAACTACCGCAATGAAATTCTACCTTGGTAAGGTTGTCAGCCGTCGCCGGTTCTTTCGACATGAAAGAATGAGAGTTCGCTCTAGCCGTACGTGAAGTCGCGGTTGTACGAAGCTCTTAGATGGGGAACAAGCAATTCGCAGGGAATATCAATGACAAATTGTCATTTTAAAAATGACATAAACGCTATCGAGCCTTCGGTGTCGTGCGCGCACAATAAACCCTGTCCCCGGTTTGAAAGTGTCTCAAAGCGCTCTTGAGTAGCTGTCTTCCATGAAATCGAGGCACGCTTTGTGTTCGTAATGTTATGCATATATTTAGGAATACATATGAAAGACGAACGGGAAGCAAAATCAGATCTGGCCGACGGCGATGAACATCAAGCCGGGGGTGGCCTTACGATGACCCGCCGCGGTCTATTCCGGTCGACTCTCGCCGCTGCGACGTCAGTGGCGTTAAATGGCGTCCAGGCTGCACCCGTCCCTACGTCGACGGAGCGCAGGTCTCACGCTCCGCGTGCAATCAATCTCGTTCGCATATCGGTCACGATCAATGGAGTTGCGCATCGTGTAGAAGTGCGCTCCGACGTGACGTTGCTCGATCTACTGCGAGAGCAGCTGCACCTCACCGGTGCCAAGAAAGGTTGCAACCGTGGGGAGTGCGGCGCCTGTACGGTTATGTTGGACGGAAGACGAGTCAACTCCTGTTTCGTTCTCGCGGCCACACTGGAGGGCCGCCGCGTGACGACGGTCGAGGGACTTGCAACTGGCGATTCGTTGCATCCGGTGCAGCGTGCCTTCATAAAATGCGATGCTTTCCAGTGTGGGTTCTGCACGTCGGGGCAGATCATGTCCGCGGTCGGCTGCATTGAAGAGGGACACACACGGTCCAATGCGGAAATTCGGGAGTGGATGAGCGGAAACCTCTGTCGGTGTTCGGCCTATCCTCAAATCGCCGAGGCAGTCGAGACGGCTTCGGTCGAAATGCACGGAGGCGCCCATGGAGCCGTTTGAATACGAGCGGGTGTCATCGACCGATGAAGCACTCGCACTTGCCAATTCCAGCGGCTCAGCGTTCCTTGCAGGAGGCACCGAGCTATTGAACTGGATGCGCATTGGGATCGAGAGGCCAACGAAGATCATTGATATCGGTCGAATCGAGGGCTTGTCGGAGATCCGAGAGACATCGTCTGGCGGGCTGACCATCGGCGCGTTGAGCAAGCTGAACGATATCGCCCAGCATCCTCAGGTCATGCGTGACTATCCTGTCCTCTCGCAGTCGATACTGAAGGCTGCATCGGCGCAAATCCGGAATCTGGCGACGATAGGTGGAAATCCGCTACAACGTGTGCGATGCCCATATTTCCGCGCGGATGAGCCGACACCCTGTAATAAACGCGTTGCGGGTTCGGGCTGTGCTGCGCTGCACGGGTTCAACGAGAAGCACGCCATTTTCGGCTGGACCGAGGACTGCGTGGCTGTACAGCCATCGGACCCGGCGGTCTCGCTTGCGGCCCTCGATGCGGTATTCATAACAGACCGTCCCGGGGGAGGCCGGCGAATTCCAGCTCGCGATTTCCACGTGCTGCCCGGCGAAAACCCGGCGGCGCATCACCGACTCGCGGGCGGGGAGTTGATTACCGCGGTTGAACTGCCGAGAGCCTGGCCAAAGTCCGCCTACCTGAAGATTCGCGAGCGCGAAAGCTACGAGTACGCGACTGTGTCGACAGCCGTGGCGCTCGAACTTGACGGTGATGTCATCGCGAACGCGCGGATCGCGCTGGGTTCAGTGGCGATGCGGCCATGGAGGTTGGACGAAACTGAGCGCAAATTGGTCGGTCAGCGTCTAGGCTCCGCAGGTATCAACGCAGCGGTCGACGCAGGTCTGGTCGACGCGCGCCCACTTTCGCGCAACGGCTATAAGGTTGTTATCGCACGCAACGCAGTATTGCGCACCATCGATACGGCAGCGAGGACATGATGAGCAATCTGGGTCAATCCATTCCCCGGCATGACGGCCCCATCAAGGTAACGGGTGCCGCGCTCTATTCGGGCGATCGGAACCTCCCGTCTCAACTCTATGCGGTGTTCGTCAATGCGACGATTCCAGCAGGACGTGTCGTCTCGATAGAGACGAGCGCCGCCTTGGCACGAGTCGGAGTGGTCAGAGTGTTGAGGCCGTCCGACATGCCGCGAGCGCATCGAAAGCTGGACGAAATCAGTGTGCCGCCCCTTGCGACGCGATTCATTCCCATGCAATCGGACGACATCGTCTACGAGGGACAGCCGGTCGCCATGGTGTTGGCGGAGAGTCTGCAGGCAGCCGAAGCGGGCGCTGCTGTCGTACGCGTGCGCTATGAAAGGCGCCCGTTTGTCGTACCTGACACCGCGCCTGCCACGGACGTTGCTCCAGAGAAGGGTAATTATTCGAAAGCGAATGCACTCGAATTCCACAAGGGTGACGCCGCTGGTGCGATTGCTGGTGCGGCGTTCAGCGCAGGCGGCGAATATACGCAACCCTCTCGTCATGGCAACCCGATGGAGCCTTGCGCCATTCTCGCAGTTTGGGAGGGTGGGAGGCTGACTGTGTACGATGCTGTGCAGCATCTTCCGGCGGTGCAGAACACGCTGGCGGCAGCATTCGGAATCGATAATTCCAAAGTTCGCGTCGTCGCCCCGCATACGGGCGGAGGCTTTGGCACCAAAGCCTTTGTATGGCCTCATGAAATCCTGGTCAGCATGGCTGCCCGCGTCGCGGGTCGGCCAGTCAAGATGGTGCTGACCCGCCAGCAGCAATACGGCATGGTCGGCTATCAACCTCAGATGACCCATGAAGTACACCTTGGTTCGGATGCGCAGGGTAGGCTTCTCGGTGTTAGCCATCAGGCCGTGAATGTGACAGGTATGACCGACGACTATGTGGAATTTGGTGCGGTACCCGCAAAGTCCTTCTACGCCTGCCAGAACATTTCTGCTACTCACCGAATCCGCCGTGGTCACGTTGTTTTGCCGACCTTCATGCGTTCACCTTGGGATGGTCCGGGATCTTGGGCACTTGGCTCGGCCATGGATGAACTGGCGAGATCGCTAAACGTCGATCCTCTTGATCTGCGATTGGCTAACTACACGGAGCTTGACCCCGAGAGCGGCAAACCGTGGTCGTCGAAAAAGCTTCGGGAGGCCTACGACGAAGGCGCAAGACGCTTCGGGTGGCGCGAACGTCCGAAAGGCGGAACGCTTGACGGTCACTGGCGGATCGGATGCGGGATGGCGGACTGCAGTCAGGGGCAGGCACGGTTTCACTCGACCGCGAAGGTGAGGCTACGTGCTGACGGGACGGCTCAACTTGAATCAAGCTTCTGCGACATTGGCACGGGGCCTGCCACGGTGTTTCCTCAGATCGTTGCTGACGTGCTCGGGTTGGACCCGGCGCGCGTGACGGCCTTATCGGGGGACACGAACCTGCCGTATGCCGGGCCCACCTACGGCTCAAGCACCACGATAAGCACGGGTGCCGCAGTGCAAAAGGCTGCGCAGGATGTCCGGTCCAAACTGGCGAAGCTGGCCGGCTGGCCCGCGGACCAGGTTTCGCTAGAGGGCGGACGTATCGCTTACGGCAGTACGTCGCGCACCATCCAGGACATATTGGGCGAAGCTGGGGTGGCTGAACTCGCGTCGGACGGAGCATTTGATTTGCCTGGCAACGCGCCGGTAGATATGGGCTCTCCGGGATTCCCCACGCGATCTTTCGGGGTTGTCTTCGTAGAAGTCGCTGTTGATCCCGAGCTGGGACTGCTGCGACTTCGCCGGGCAACGGGTGTCTACAGCGCGGGCCGGATCATCAACGCCATGACGTCCCGATCACAAATGATTGGTGGCATTGTCTGGGGATGGGGTATGGCCGCCATGGAGGCCAGCCACTACGAGCCGACACTCGGGCGTTGGCTTGCAAAAGATCTTGCCGGTGTCCCCATTCCGGTGAACGCGGACATCCCACCTGACATAGACGTGGCGTTTGTCGACGAATTTGACGCGAACTCCGGTCCGCTCGGTGCCAAGGGGATCGGTGAACTCGGCGCGACGGGCGTCGCAGCGGCCGTAGCGAATGCTGTATTCGACGCAATCGGAGTACGTGTACGCGATCTGCCAATCACACCTGACAAGCTCATCCAGGCGTAAAGCGGTGTGACGAGGTGTCTGACCGGTTGAGTGTACCAGGTGCCGGTATCGCTCGGCCGGTCCGGCTCCATGATGCGGCCGCAGCGACGCCGGGGGACGATGCATTCTGCCCTGTATGGTGGATCAGGAAGTACCCCAGGTTCTGCAAAAAACATTAGCTGGCGCCATATGAGTCCCTTGACATTTGACTCGGCGACTTATAATTTATCAAATAATAAACAAGGAGACGGAAATGGTACATCGTTACGACGCAAACAAATTCACTCTGGACCACGTGCGTAGCACCGCCGAGCGCTGCAAGAATTGGGGTAAGTGGGGTCCCGACGATGAAATTGGAACCCTCAACTACGTCGCGGAAGAGGACATTCAGGCCGCTGCGAAGCTTGTTCGCAAAGGCAAGGTGTTCTCCCTCGGTTTGAACTTCGATCGCGACGGTCCGCAGAAGGGGCACTGGGGCAATCGCTTTAACCCGATCCACACGATGCTCGCCACCGGGACCGACGCGGTTGCCGGAAACCAGGATGCTGGCGGTCTTAGATATGCGGATGACGCCGTGTCGCTGCCACTGCAGTGCGGCACACAGTGGGACGCCCTTAGTCACATCTTTTTTGACGACAAGATGTGGAACGGCTACGACGCACGACTTGTGGATAGCGATGGCGCTCAGAAGAACGGAATCGAGAAGACGAAAGCGAAGATGGTAGGTCGCGGCGTGTTGCTCGACGTCGCGCGCCATCTTGGTGTCCATTCGCTGCAGGACGGCGATGCGATCTCAATCGAGGATCTCGAGGCGACTCAGCGAGCTCAGGGTGTGACCGTACGTCGAGGCGACTTTGTGATCGTGCGGACTGGTCATATGGAGCGTTGTCTTCACGAGGGGGACTGGGGTGGATACGCCGGTGGTTCAGCTCCTGGTCTCGCCTTCGAGACGGCGAACTGGGTGCACGACAAACAGATCGCGGCAATCTGCACTGACACATGGGGATGTGAAGTACGCCCGAATGAAACCGACGACTGCACGCAGCCGTGGCATTGGGTCGTGATCCCGATGATTGGGATCAGCATGGGGGAGATTTTCTACGTCAAGGAACTCGCGGAGGACTGCGCGAAAGATGGCGTGTACGAGTTCATGTTCACCGCGCCGCCATTGCCGATTACAAAAGCAGTTGGCTCGCCTCTCAATCCGCTCGCCATCAAGTAGTCCCTTGAACGGTACATCGGAAGAGCAAGATGCGGAAGATACCTCCACGGGAACAATGATGCGGTCGCAGAAATCGTCTTCGGATCTTGATGGCCTGGCGGCTCTCGTGACGGGAGCCGGAAGAGGGCTCGGTGCAGAGATCGCGGGCGCTCTCGCACAACGTGGCGCCAAGGTCTACGCGCTAAGTCGCAGTGCGAACGAACTTGACGAGGTAGTCAGGAAAATCCACGACGCCGGCGGTCAGGCCTCCGCACTCGTATGCGATGTCACAGATGTCGATGCGTTTGCTGCGGTGGTCGACCGCATGGATCGGCTGGACGTCCTGGTGAACAACGCGGGAACGAATTTCCCGACCGAATTCGTTGACGTTACTTTGGAGCAGCTCGATACCATGCTGATGCTCAACGTGCGGTCAATGTTTACGGTAGCGCAGACATGTGCTCGCAAGATGATTGCGAGCAGCACAGACAGAGGATCGATTATCAACATGTCGTCTCAGATGGGGCATGTGGGTGCCATCCGTCGGTCGGTGTACTGCATGACGAAGCATGCGATCGAGGGGCTTACCAAGGCCATGGCGTTGGAGCTCGCCGCGTACCGTATCTGCGTTAACACGGTAGCGCCAACATTCGTCGAGACTCCAATGACGAAATCTTTTTTCGAGGACGCCAGGTTTCATAGCTGGGTCATGGAGCGATTGCCGATGGGGCGGCTGTTGCAGGCGGAGGATGTCGCCGCGGCCGTTTGTTACCTGGCGTCGCCCGCTGCAGCGATGGTGACAGGAACAAGTCTGAGGATAGACGGAGGCTGGACTGCGCAGTGACGGAAGCAGCAGGTGGCGCGCTGCATGCCGTAACCGCTAGCAGTGACGTTATCGCTACACAGACTAAATTACAGATGGAGACAGCTCATGCAACCTTTCACGCAGCGGCGGGACTTGCTGAATCTATACGCGAGTTCGCGACCCACAAAGCGCTACTTCGGCGCGTTCTCCGTGTTTTGCCTCGGCTTTACACTCGACTTCTTTGACTTTTATCTCGTCGGCTTCCTGCTCGCTGTTCTCGGTCCAGGATGGCACCTGACCTACGGAGAATCGTCGCTGATTCTCCTTAGCGCTGGGGCCGGCGCGATCGTGGGTTCGCTATTCAGCGGCTCTCTGGCGGATGCGTTTGGCCGAAAGCGCGTGTTGTTGATCAGTACAACGATCTGCGGGTTCGGTGCAGGCGCAGTTGCATTCTTACCGGAAGGGGCGTGGCTGGGGTTCGCTGCGTTGCGCTTTCTCGTCGGCTGCGGGCTTGCAGGCGCGGCGACGACACAGACGGTTCTGCTCGTCGAGCACACACCCGCGAGCTATCGCACGCGGTTGACGGGTTTTCCGTTCATCGCCGCTTCTGTCGGATCGCTGATTGCCTCGATTTCCGCCGCGACCCTTCTGCACGCATTCGGCTGGCGAGGCGTTGCAGCCCTAGGTTTTGCACCGCTACTCGTGACGTTGTTTGCTGCGCTGTATGTCCCCGAATCAGGACAGTGGCTAATCAGCAAAGGGCGGCTTGGCGAGGCACGCAACGTATTCGCGCTCTTGCTCGGCATGGATGCCGATGACCTACCCACGATGACTACAGCAACGAGCGTTACAAATGCGCCTGCGCCCAATGGGCGGATCAGCGAGCTATTGCTGTTTCCTGGTCGCACACTACTGGTGATTGTGACGTGGGCCGCACTGAGTACGGCTGGCTACGGAGTCTATCTCTGGGGGCCAACGATCGTCGCGTTGCTGCTAAAGATATCGCCTTCAGAAGCTGCAAGATACTTCATCGTCGTAGCGCTCGCGGGAATTGCCGGCCGGCTGCTTCTTTCCTTGCTACCTATGTGGATCACGCGTAGGAGGGTTTGCGCGATCTTCGGCTTTGGCATCGCGGTCTCGCTTGGTGTCGCCGGGCTGGGTGCCCAGCAAACCGTCGCGGGATTCCCGCTGTTTGTGGCCATGGTTGCGGTTGGTGCTCTATTTTTCGACGGTGGCTGGTGCGTGATCGGCCCTTATTCGGCGGAAATATTCCCCACGCGGCTTGCAGCCCGCGCCATCGGAGTAGGCCAGGCCGCGAACGGCATCGGCAAGATTCTCGGTCCGTTGTGCCTCGCTGTTATTGCGGGAACGGGCAACGTCATCACACCGCGCGCAACAACAGATGCGGTTCTTCCCGCGTTTCTGTTTCTTGCGGGTTGTGGCCTTTTGATCGGCATTCTGTTTGCCGTGCTGGCTCCCGCTGACGCTTCTGAACGAGGCGAAACCGGCATTGAACCGCTATCAGATACACCAGGACAAGCGGTCAACCGTATCGCCCATTGAAGACGGTCGAGATAGAGGGACCGCCGCGCCCGCGACCCCAGGATTAACCTGAAAGAGGAAGAAACGAAATGACTTCAACGAGACTTGAGCCCGACGATGCGCCGGCTGACGAATCACGGACGCTGAGGACCGAGACCCGGCTGGGTATGATTATCGAATGGGATGTGCCGATCAGAACGAGCGATGGCATTGTCCTGAGGGCGGACATATTCCGGCCGGCCAAAGAGGGCCGCTTTCCGGTCCTGATGTCTCACGGACCCTATGGAAAGCTGTTGCATTTCGAAGACGGCTACAAGACGGCGTGGGCCCGCATGGTGGACGAACATCCCGACGTGGCAGCTGGTTCCTCCAACGCGTATCAGAGCTGGGAGGTAGCGGACCCGGAGAAATGGGTGCCGCACGATTACATCTGCATCCGCGTCGACAGCCGCGGCGCGGGTCGCTCGCCGGGCTACCTTGAGACCTGGTCGGCTCAGGAGATCAAGGACTTCGCGCGTTGCATCGACTGGGCGGGTGTCCAACCCTGGTGTAATGGAAAGGTCGGGTTGAGCGGTATCTCGTACTATGCAAACAATCAGTGGCAGGTTGCTGCGGAAAAGCCGAAGCACCTCGCTGCGATCTGTGTCTGGGAAGGCTTTCAGGATTACTACCGGGAGATGTTTTTCCACGGTGGAATCTACTGCACGTTCGCTCAGAACTGGTACGACATGCAGGTGAAGACCGTGCAACACGGCCTCGGCAAGCGCGGTTATCGTAGCCGGTTGAATGGCGAATGGGTGTCGGGCCCCGCGACGCTGACCGAGGAGGAACTCGGTAGCAACAGAATCGACATGTGGGACGAAATCATCAAGCATCCATTGATCGACGAATTTCACACGTGCCGCACGCCCGACTGGAGCGATATCGAAGTGCCTGTGCTGTCGGCTGCCAATTGGGGCGGCCAGGGGCTCCACCCGCGTGGCAATTTCGAGGGTTACATGCTCGCCGCCTCGAAGCAGAAGTGGTTCGAGGTTCACGGTATCGAGCACTGGACGCACTACTACACCGATTACGGCATCGCCATTCAGAAGCGTTTTTTCGATTACTTCCTGAAGGGTGTGAGCAACGGCTGGGATCAGGAACCGAAGGTACGCTTACAGGTTCGCCACCCGGGGGAGAGATTCGTCGAGCGCTTCGAGGAGAACTGGCCGATCCCGCACACGCAGTGGACTCGTTACCACCTTCACGCTGACGGTCACGTGCTGGATACCGTGCAGCAGCAACAAGTTGCGAGACTGCCGTTCGACGCGCTGGGTGACGGCCTTACGTTTGTTACGCCACCGGTCGAGCAGGAGGTGGAGGTGACCGGGCCTATCGCAGCGCGACTTCATGTATCGTCTACGACAAAGGACGCGGATCTGTTTCTGGTCTTGCGTGTATTTTCTGCCGACTTCAATGAGGTGGTATTCGTCGGGGCCTTGGACCCTCACACGCCGATCGCACAGGGGTGGCTGCGCGCGTCCCACCGGAAGCTCGACCAGGATAAATCACTGCCTTTCCGGCCGTATCACACTCACGATGAGATTCAACCACTCACGCCTGGCCAGATCTACGAACTCGATATTGAGCTCTGGCCGACGTCAATCGTTGTGCCGCCGGGAGCGCGCATCGCCCTGAGCGTTCGCGGCAAGGATTACGTCTACCCAGGCGGGAGCGGTGGCAAGTTGTCGAACATGAAGAATGAGTTCACCGGCTGTGGCCCGTTTCTCCACGACGATCCTCGTGACCGGCCTGCCGATGTGTTCGGTGGTACAACGACACTGCACCTGGGCGGAGGGCGTGAAAACTACGTGCTCTTGCCGATAGTGCCAATGGTGAAATAGCAGATCCGCCTTGTTCGGCACGCTCGCGCGGTCTGGCTTACCGGTCCCTGGTCCGGTGTGACGGACCGCGCGACCCCACAGTGTTACCGAGCATACTAAGAGATTGGCAAAGCGTTGCAGCATCGCGATCCATGCGGTGTCGGGAGTCTTCACCGGATGGCAACCAGGTCCGTGTTGTTCGTCCCAGGCTTCTCGTGGTTGAGGCCGACGCAGTGCGCACGCCTCGTTCCGAGCGATCAGCAAAATTTTAATGGGCGAAGCTCTGGAGGCAGAGATGCGATGCACGCTCGCGCAGCTATATGTCGAGGTCAAGACGGCCAGGAAGGCTGTACGCTTGCGGCGCCGAGAGGGCAGTCGACGCATGATAGACGCTGAGTCGGCCGAAAACTTTAACCGGCATTTGGAGCATTGCCGGGAGGTGGCATCGGACATAACGATCTTCCCTTGGCCGGAGCCAGTTATTGTTGCTGATGTTCCCCTGCACGACGGGCGGGCGGATGTTACCTATGCCGAGATGCAGATGCACTACGATCAGCTGCTGGGTATCCTTTCGGTGGCAATGGCCGGCCCTCTATTGGCAATGGCATAGAGTGGTCGCGCGGATGTTCGGCGGCGGACACAATACACCGCTTCGTCAGAACGTTGGGAGAGGGAAGCCGCGCCGTGGGCGGTGTTCGCAGCTTCGCCGCAGGCAATCCGCGTGTCATACCGGTAGCGTTCACGCGGTGATGACCGAGAAGGGTGACGCTTGTCGACGCTCCAGGTGCAAGGACGGCGGCCGGCTAGATGGCGCATTTTGCATTGTCGTCGAACTGCTCATCGGTAGTGAAGGTACGTTATGGCACGCGGTGTACGGAGCCACCCGCGAGTGGCTCCGCACTCGTTGCCGCAACTGGGCGGTCTGAAAGTTTTTCAGACCGCAGCGCCGCCGTATGGCACCTCCTTGTGTCCGTAGCGGCGCACCCGCAGATTAGCCTGTTCGCCATGCCCGGCGAACCCCTCCAGCGCGCACAGGCGGGAACAGTATTCACCGATCAGGGCAGACGCTTCGTCGGTGATAACTTTCTGGTACGTGCAGGTCTTCAGGAATTTGCCCACCCAAAGCCCACCGGTATAGCGCGCCGCCTTCTTCGTGGGTAGCGTATGGTTCGTGCCGATGGCCTTGTCGCCGAACGCAACGTTTGTGCGCGGGCCGAGAAAGAGCGCACCGTAGTTGGTCATATTTTTCAGGAAATAATCAAGGTCGCTGGTCAACACCTGAACATGTTCGGAGGCGATGTCGTTGGCGATCTTGACCATCTCCTCGTCGCTGTCCGCAACAATGACTTCGCCGTATTTATCCCACGACTTGCGGGCAATTTCGGCGGTCGGGAGGATCTTAAGCAGCCGCTCGATCTCCGTCAGCGTCTCACGCGCGAGCTTTTCGGAGGTTGTCAGTAATACGGCGGGTGAGTCCGGACCGTGTTCCGCCTGTCCGAGCAGATCAGTCGCGCACATCTCACCGTCAACCGATTCGTCCGCGATCACGAGCGTCTCTGTCGGACCCGCGAAGAGGTCGATGCCGACGCGACCGAAAAGCTGCCGCTTGGCTTCTGCGACGAAGGCGTTACCCGGTCCGACCAGAATGTCCACCGGTGCAATCTTCTCTGTGCCGATTGCCATGGCACCGATCGCCTGGATGCCTCCGAGGCAATAGATCTCGTTCGCACCTGCCATATGTTGTGCAGCGACGATGGCGGGAGCTGGCTTGCCGTGGAAGGGCGGCGCGCAGGTAATGATGCGTGGTACACCGGCAACACGAGCGGTGATTACCGACATGTGCGCGGAAGCCAGTAGTGGGTATTTGCCGCCCGGCACATAACATCCCGCGGCGTTGATTGGAATGTTCTTGTGCCCGAGGATTACGCCGGGAAGCGTTTCCACTTCGATGTCGCGGATCGATTCCCGTTGGTGTCGTGCGAAGTTTTCCACCTGCTTCTGCGCGAATTCGATGTCCGCGATGTCGCGTTTGGTCAATTGGGAAAGGCAATCGTCGATTTCACGCTGCGACAGCCGGTAATCCTCGCGATCCAGCTTGTCGAACCGGATCGATAGTTCGCGCACTGCCTCATCCCCACGCGTCTCGATGTCCGCGAGGGTTGCTTCCACGGTATCGCGTACTTCTTTCGCTGCAGACTTGATCACTTCGGCTTCTGCGCCGTGCTTGAGCCATTTGGCCATTTGGCGTTCTCCTTCATGTTTAATCTGTGGATTGCATTCGAATGCAACGTACGTTTGCATACGGATGCAAACGCACCATAAGGATAGGCCCGTCTCGGAAAAATCTCAAGTTATCAATTGATAAGTGTAAGTTTGGTGTGAAACCGGACGCTGCTCATTGCGATGTGTCCGGGCGCTTCCGCGAGCGCCAGATCCAGTGGTCTGCGGACCGCACGACGCCGGTCTGTGGTATGCGCGCGGATCCACGCACGATCAATTCTCCGTCGATGATGTGCTGCACAGTGGGCGCCACTGCTGTGGAAAGCTGACGCTCCACAACCTGGACGACTCGCCGGACCATTAGATCAACGGGCTGCGAATAGGTGGTCAGCCCGAAGATGGGCCATCGCGCCATCTCAATGTCGTCGAACCCGACGATGGAAAGGTCGGTACCGACCTGGAGTCCGAATTCCGTGCGGGCAAGATTGATAGCCACAAGTGCCATGTAATCGTTGGCGCAGAAGATGGCGTCTGGAGGTGTTGCCGACGACAGCAGCGTGCGTACGGCCGACTCTGTGTCAGCAGTGGAATAGTTTCCGACCACGCGTTCAATACGACGGACCCTGCGTTCGGCCAGACCTTCCAGGAATCCGGCCTCCCGGTCCCGGCTGGTTGATGAATGTTCAAGTCCAGCGACGTACGCGAAACGCCGATGTTTACCGGCGAGCAGGAAGGCGGCAAGCTCCTTTGCCCCTCGCCGGTTATCGCCGGTAACACTGGAAACCGAATCGCTGTCGGTCTTGCGGTTTAGCATGACCACCGGAAGACCCAGTTGCAGGCACTCGTCCGCGAAATGGGATGAAAGGCTTGTCGATATGAGAACGAGCGCATCCACCCGGTACCGCAGTACCTCGTCAAGGAGCGGGTCGGAGCCCGCCATAGGATCGGAGGTGAATAGCAATACCCGGTAGCCGATTCTGGCAAAGGAGGCGGAAAGCGCGTCAAGGGCTGCCTGGTAGAAAGGGTTGGCGGTACTAGGTACCGCGACGCCAATGAGACTCGAGCGTCTGGTAATTAGCGAGCGGGCAACCAGGTTGGGACGATAGCCAAGCTGCTGTGCTGCATCCAGGACTTTTGCGCGCATGGTCGCCGACACGCTGGCACCAGGAGTAAAGACGCGAGATACCGCGGACTGGGACACGCCCGCGAGTTCAGCGACCTCATAGGCCGTAGCGGGGCGTCGTTCGGGTTCGACTTCCCTATTGACCGGACCGAGATTCATCAGTGCTTTTCCATTGAATCGTTGCTGTGTATCGCCGGCGTGCAGCGGCTCGGGATGCATTAAACCCAGATCATATCCTGATGGGGAAACCCCTAGCCGGGGACGCTTGACTTCATGCATTTTGACATATAACTTATCATGTAATAAACAACGATAAGCGCTGTTTTCGGCCGGTGTTGTTCCTCGCCGATTTTCCCGAGGCTGCGCAGTTTTTTCTCGAGCATGGATTCGCTGGCTCGGCCCGGGAGTTGGCGAGGCAGATTGGCGTGCCACAGCCGTTGCTGCTCCGGTATTTCGAGTCCTGGGAAGATCTGTTCGACGCGGTCTTTGACAAAGTCTTTTCAGGTCTATGGTGCGGTGAAATGGTCGAGCCTGGTCTGCGACCGTTCCCGTCTGTTGCGCGAGCGCTTGTTGGCCTTTACGACGTCTATCTGCCAGTGGTTTTCAACAGGCAATGGATGCGCCTGTACGTATTTGCTGGTCTTTCGGACACTCGCATCAACAGGCGTTATTTCCGGATCATAGAACAGCGGTTTTGCGACCGCTTTGCGTGGGCGGATTCAACCGGTCGATGCAATAGTTTGCTGGAAACGTTCGGCGGGCGTCTCGTAGCCCAACGTCTTTCTCGGACGTTCGTTGAGTCGTCTTGCCACAGCGTTGAGCTTGGCCTGCGAATATACGGACAGGTCGGTGCCTTTAGGAAAGTACTGTCTTAGCAATCCGTTCGTGTTTTCATTTGATCCGCGCTGCCATGGATGCTGGGGATCGCAGAAGTAGACCTGTATGTCGGTAGCCACAGTAAAGTGTTTGTGCCCGGCCATCTCCGTTCCCCGATCCCATGTCAGCGACTTATAGAGTTCCTGCGGCAGTTTTGAAGCGTGTTTGATGAGTGCATTGGCGACCGTCTCGCTGTCCTTGCTGGCTATCCTGACTAGCATAACGTAACGCGTCTGGCGCTCGACGAGTGTCGCAATCTGGCTGCTGCCGCTACCGCACAGCAGATCACCCTCCCAGTGGCCCGGCACTGCACGGTCCTCAACGCTCGCGGGGCGTTCGCTGATCGACACTGTGTCCTTTATCCTGCCATGATCATCCGTTTTCTGCGTGTGGTGGCGGGAACGACGCATGGCACGGGTACGCCGCAGGTGCTCCAGTAACTCCTTCTTCAGGGCACCACGGGCCTGTATGAAGAGACTGCGATAGATGGTCTCGTGAGACACGTGGTAGTCCTCGTCGTCTGGATACGCCCGCCCGAGCCATCCGGCAATCTGCTGGGGTGACCACTGCAACTGAAGCTTACCGGCGACGATATGCGCCAGTTTCCGGTGCCGAACCAGTTTACAGACTTTGGGGCGCTGCGCGCGATCCCATGCGAGTTGATCGGCGTGGCTTGCCCGATAGCCGTTTGGTCCGCTGTTACGTTTGATCTCGCGGCAGATGGTAGATGGCGCTCGTGAAAGTCGCCTTGCAATTGCCTGAATAGAATCATCGGCCACGAGCCCTCGCGATATCTCTTCGCGCTCCTCAAATGTCAGCGCCCATCTCGATCGGTACCTTTGTGGTGGCTGGATTCCACCTGTCTGCGCCAGAATTCCCTGCACCGACGAGTGGTTCCGATCAAACAGTTGGGCGATCTTCTGCAGGGATTCGCCCTTGCGCCAGCGTTCCCACATCAGCGCCTTCTGCGTCTCACTATAGTAAATCCGGCGTCGCTGTTTCATTTGCAACACTCCCGCTGCTCAGGCAGCCTCTAGTGTGTTGCATCGACCGGTTGAATCCGCCGTGGAGGTGCGGGCGGAATTCGGCATGATCGGAGCTGACGCACGTCCGATTACCAATGACGAGCTTGACCACATCTGGTCGTTCCACGTTTCGACGAATGCACCCAGCGGGAGACAGCGTCTCAAGCGGTGGCTTCCTTTCTTGAAGAAAAGGACTGCGGAGTACCGTCGACCAGCGGCCACAAGGGACATCAACATGCAGGCGGCAATGCAGGTGGATCGTCGAACACGGCCGCCTGAAACGCAATGGACGTGACGATTTTCCAGAGCATCGCGCGGGTCTGGGAAAAGTCACCCTCCGAGGAGCAAACAGAGCAGGAGGCGGAAATGAACTTTAACTGGGTCGCAATGCTTGGTGTATGGCGAAGAATCTCTGCAGGATGGCGTCGGTGGTTTGACGAGGCGATCCGGCTGCGCGGCCAAGCGGAGGCAGTCTATTTTGTCGACGACTGAGACTGGCAATGGTCATCGGCGAGTAACGACCGTGGGCCTTTTTGAACAATATACCGTGCGGTGTGTGGCACACGGTGATAATGAACGTCGACGCATAGTGGGAGCCCGTGAAGAAGGTCTGCTATCGCCCAATACCGGGCCTACTGTGCACATTGTCGATATAATAGCTAAGGGCGCGGCGTCGACGGTGCACCGCGTGTGAGCTACTTGGTTTCAATGCAGCGGCTTGTTCGCCATGAACTGGCAGCGCAATCCGGATTACTGCCAGTAGCCGTGAAAGACGCACCCACGCCTATCGCGGACGTCGGTAGCCAGTTGACAACGTAGCAGGCGGCCAATGCCCAAGATCCAAGTCACGGGACAGCCCAAAATGGCAACGGACTTTCGAGAGGATGCAAGGTAACGTGAACGGCAGAGCGAAATCGACCCGCACCAGCGCTGTTGTCGCTGCGGTGCCAGAAAAGCGGCGCCGGCAATCGCCAGACGAGAGGCGGGCGCAGATAATCCGGGAGAGCATCAATTTCTTTTCCGAGCATGGCTTTGCTGGTTCGACCCATGACCTGGCGAAACAGATTGGAGTCACTCAGCCACTCATGTTTCGTTACTTCCAATCGAAAGATGATCTGATTGATGCGGTGTTCAACGCCGTGTTCACCCAACGTTGGGACAGTCAATGGCCCAAGCTGATCCGTGACCGGTCACTTCCGCTTCGGGAACGGCTTGTCCGATTTTATAACTCATACCTGAAGGTGGTCTTCAATCGAGATTGGATGAGACTTTATGTCTTCGCGGGTCTTTCGGGCGTGGAAATAAATCGCAGGTACTTCCGTATCCTTGAGCAGCGCATTCTGATGCCGCTGTGCGAGGAATTACGCGCGGAGTACAGGATGGCGTCTGGGGTCGACATTCCCATTACGGAAGACGAACTTGACTACGTATGGTCCTTTCACGGTGGGATTTTCTATCATGGAATTCGGCGTTGCGCCTTTGGCACGTCAACGGACCACGAGCTAAGCCAAACCGTTCTCGATGTAACAATTGACGCCTTCATCAACGCGGCTCCGCACGCGATCGGTCGGTTCACGGCCGAGGCTCACCGCTCCTGAGATTTTCCGCTTCGAGATAGTTGCTACACCGCAGCGTCGCTGGAGGCTGATATTCCTGAACTCGCTCAGGTAAAGCACGCCTTTGTCAAAGCGGCTGCTCGCGTGAACAACCGCCGAGAATAGCCACCAGCCAATCCGCAGGCGCGAGCGCCGCATGTACGGCTTTCGCGACGCGTCGCACGCAGGCGTTTCTCGCATGCTTCGGCCCGATCCGGCAGCACTTCGCGCTGCCCAGACTTCAGATGAACGCGGCATGTCATCGCGCCATACTAAAAGAGCGCTTCGCCAAATGACAGGACCGGCCTGTCTCAACGGCAGCCAACCTAGTTATCTGATAAGGATAACTACTCTTGATTCAGACATGTAGCCTACGCTCGTCAACTTGACAGCGCCGTCGCGAGTGGGCTTGCGGCCGCATTCATTTACCCATGAACCTGATGATTTGCTCGGCGACTGCGCGAGGGGCTTCTTCGGGCATATAGTGCCCACAGCCAGCAAACACAGCACCCCGCACATCCACCGCGACTAAGCGCATCGTGTCGAGCAACATTGCTCCGACTCCGCTCTCCGCGCCGACAGCGAGTACCGGCATGGCGAGCATGCGCTCGGCGCGGGCCCGAGTGTGCGCGATTCCTTCGGGCCCGAGATTGTGTCGTTGGTAGGAAAGCGCCGCCCGCGTCGCGCCAGGGGCGGCGTTGACGCGCACATATTCACCGAGATCCGCCGGCGTGATCGTCCAGGGACGAGTGGATTTGGCCCTGAACAGCCAAGTCAGTAACTCCCGCTCGCGTCCCTGCAGCAGGATCTCCGGCAGATCATCGAGCCGGTTGAAGGCCAGGTGCCAGGTCTTGACATTCGCCTCCGCCGAGGGAATGCCGGCCGGAGGCGGCGGGGTGATGCCGGGCAGCGCCGCGTCGAACACGGCGAGCCGCTTCACGTCGCCCGGCCATTCGGCCGCATAGGCATAGCCGATCCAGGTGCCAAGATCGTGACCGACGATGTCGACAGGCCCGTCGGCGGTCAGTTTCAGCGCCTCGACGAAACCATGAAGCTCGGCGGCCACGGTACGCATCTCGTAGCCAGAGGCGGGCCGATCGGAGTCTCCCATGCCGCGCGGGTCGAGCGCGATCACGCGTCGGCCGGCCTTGGCAAGCAGCGGCATCACATAACGCCATGCGTACCAGCTCTGCGGCCAGCCGGGCAGCAGCAGGATCGGCGCGCCGCGGCCGCCTTCGACGAAATGCAGCCGCACGCCCTTGATAACGACGGTATCGTGGTGGAACTGCGTCCAGAACGTCGCAGGGTCGAAGGGCGGCAACGTGTCCGCGGCGGAGGTTTGAACGACGTCATGCGACATGGTGTACTCCTGGTCGAGTCTGGGTGATCAGCGGTCGCGTCCAACCGCCTGGTGGGACTGGTTTCGCGGAGGTCGGTTGGCGTGGCCGGTTTCATATAGAAAGAGACCTCTTCCAAATTAGGCAAATGCTCAGTCGAGCAGCTTCAACGCGCTATCGACGAGACTTGCCATCTCCTCACGGGAGCGGCCGGTCTTGCCCAGGACGCGCATTCCCTGCACCACGCACAGCAGCAGGCGGGCGGTGACGGCAGCATCGACCAGCGAGGAAACGGAGCCATCTTCTTGTCCCTCTCGAATGAACTCGACGAGACGCCTTTCCTGGCTCGCGAGCACGGCGGCGACGCGCTTCGCCATTTCGGGATCGGTGCTTGCGAGATCGACAGCGCTGCCCACGACGAGGCAGCCGCGCCGGCCGGTCTTGCCGTGGCTGCCTTCGGCATAGACGGCGAGCATGGCCCTGACCTTGTCGCGTGCGGTTCGTGTGTTTGCCAGCTCCTGCGCCAGCCGCTCGCTGCGCAGCATGACGTAGCGCTCGAATGCGGCCAGGAAGACGCCGCGCTTGTCCCGGAAGGCCTTGTAGAGGCTGCCCTCGGCGATCTCCATCGCAGCCGTGAGCTTGCCGAGCGAGGTGGCGTAATAGCCGTTCTCGCTGAACGTGCCGATGGCCTTGTCCAGCGCGTGATCGAGATCGAACTCCCGTGGGCGTCCGGGGCTGCGAGGTCCCGGAGAAGGTGTGACTGATTTGTCCATGGGTTGTATAATAGGAAGAGATCGCTTCCTAATCAAGCCATGAAAACCTGGCACAGGCAGTTCGACTTTAACCGTGTTCACGTCGTCAGTGCGCCCGGTTGGAGGCCTGAATACCGGGTTCGTGGCGCGATGCCGTGGTCGGCGCGGATCGCGTTCTCCGTGATCGGGCCTGCCGGATACGGGTGAAGGCCGGTCACCGCGCGCTCGTCGGCTTCAGCATAGACGGCGGTCGCGCCCTTCAGGCTGCGCAGTGCGTGAATCAGTTCATGGGCTAGTCCAATGAAGGGAGGGCGATGTCCGTCCGGCGAGTCGTACTTGCCCGGATTCCAACGAATCATGGATGGCGAACCGATATCGCCATCGAGAAACCGCATCTGGGCGGTTGCCCACGCGGCCGCATTGAAGTTGGACACGTTGCCTGTCAATGGAACGGGTGCGCTTGTCCTTCCAACCTGTTGGGCGCCCTGCGCGCGCACGAGGTTCGACGCACTTGCGCCGTTCGTGCCAGCGTACACCCGCGCTCCGAATGAACCAGGAGCTATGGAGACGCGCTGACCGTCGCCGGACGGGATGATCGCGACTTTGTACGGCAGAGTAGTGTGGATCAGGGCCGCGGCCAGTTCAATTTCATCCATCAGCCTGCGGCCGGCCGCACCGCTAGCGATCTTGCCGAGGGCTTCGAGCGTCGCACCGACAAACGATGCGGGATGCAGCGGCCGACGTCCGACCATAACGCCATGGTATTGGGTCGACGTCCACTGGAAACCTGGCTGCGCGTTCGCTTGCGACGGATTGTGAAGAAACCGCGGGATCCTAATGGATGGCATGTAGTTAGCTCGTTAGACTATGAGAGTCTTGGTAAAACAGCCAGTGCCGCAGATTTATTCCCTTGATGATCATGCCCGGTTTGGCGAAGGGCGCAGTTGGAGAGTTTGCTGGCCGTCTGGGCGACAAGCTCGCCCAGCGGCGGACCGTGTCGTACGTGACCACGACACCACGCTTGAGCAATAACGCCTCAACGTCGCGCAGGCTCAGGCTCAACCGGAAATATCAGCGAAGCGGAAAGCTGATAACGACGGCAGCAAAGCGGTGGCCGTGACAAAGCGATCTCGTCTTGCTCACCGCTTCACGACGCCGGTCCATCAATCTGGCACTGGCCTGCACATGATTCGCGTGCTTCGAGCAAGATGTGCTGCAGCAAGCGCCGGTTAGTCTGCCTTACGAAGATGTTCGACCAGCAGTTGCGTCGGAACATTCAACGTATGCCGGTCGCCATTGAAACATAGGTGAAGGTGACGTTGCGCCCAAGGCTCATCGAGCGTCCGGGTTTCGATACCGGCGAAACTCGGGTGGCGCTCGAGCCACGGCGCAGGCAACACCGAAATGCCCATGCCCATCTCCACCATGCAGCAGACCGCTTCGTTGCCGCTTACCTGGACGCGCCGGCTGATCTGCCGATCAAGCCGGGCCGCCGCTGCGAAAAGCAGTGTGCTCAACGAGCTTTCGCTGCGCAGGCAAACAAACTCGAACGGCAGCATCTCGGCGAAGCTCAGGCTCGGCCGCGCTAGCAGTTCATGTCCCACGGGCAGCACCGCAACTAGCCTCTCTTCGTTATAAGGCAGCGTGCTCAAGCCGTTTGCCGCGAACGGATCGCCGAATATGCCGATGTCCGCCTGCCCGTCGGCAACGAGCTTGATCGCGTGCGGACTCAGACTGTCAGTGAGTTCGACACTGACGCCGGGATGCAATCCGGAGAATGTACGCAATTGCTGCGGCAGATATTGCGTGACCACCGCGATGCTCGCGGCAATCCGGACGGTACCGCGTACTTCTTCCGACAGATCCGTCATCTCCACTTCAAGCTGCTGGATGTTGCGGCGAATCGTGTTGGCGTGACGGAGCAGGACATGGGCGGCCCGCGTGGGTTCGAGCCGGGTGGGACGCCGCTCGAACAAACGCTGATTGAGCATCGCTTCCAGGTCCGACATGCGCTTGCTGATGGCCGACACCGCTATGTGCTCGCGCGCGGCGGCCTGCGTGAGACTCTTGGTCTCCATGACGGCGACAAACAGTTGCAGCGTGTAAAGGTCGATTCTCATACAGGTTCCCTGCCCGAACGTTGACCGCCGAGGTGATCGCGTCCGGTTTGTTTCGACACATCAAAGCACTGCCGGCGTTAGTGCTTTCCCCAGGAATATCGCGTTGAAGGAGCGCCATGGTCGCCGCGCATCCGCTGCGCGGCTCGCGCGTACAGCCTGTGTCATTTTACGTCGCGCTCCGATGACGTAAGGCGTTGGCGTCCTTTCGCCGGTCCACGCGACGCCCGCCGGCTCGCTGACGCCGGCTGTGAGCGTCGCCGATCGACAAGCCCCCTTCGTCAAACGGAAATAGCGAGCCCGTGCCGCTGTTCCTAATATCGAGGCCAGAACAGCGGCGTGCTCGATGCATTGCGCCGCTGTACCCAACTAATCATGGAGACACGCAATGAAGGTTGCCGTATTGCCGGGCGATGGAGTGGGCCGGGAGATCGTTCCCGAGGCCGTCAAGGTTCTGAAAGCGGTCTCGAACGGGCGCTTCGAACTCGAACTCGAGTATGGGGCCATCGGCATGAGCGGTGTGGAGGCGACCGGCAAGCCGCTGCCCGACGAAACGCTGGCGATGGCGCAACGCTGCGACGCCATCCTGTTCGGTTCGGTAGGCGGCCCCGAGTATGAACAGTGGCTGCGCAAGAATAAGGTTCGCTCAGGGTTGCTGCAACTGCGCAGGACACTCGGTCTGAACGCGAATTTACGGCCGGTCCGGCCGATCCGGGAACTCGCGTCCGTGTCGACGCTCAAGCCCGAAGTGATCGACGGACTCGACATGCTTATCGTGCGCGAACTGTCGAGCGATATCTACTTCGGCGAACCGCGCGGTCCGGTGGAAAGCGCGAATGGCGAGCGCGAATCGATCAATACCATGCGTTACCGCGAATCTGAAGTGCGGGCGATTGCCCACGTCGCATTCAAAGCAGCGCAGCAGCGCAACAGGCGGGTGTGTTCGGTCGACAAAGCCAATGTGCTCGAGACCATGCAGCTATGGCGCGACGTCATGACGGAAGTGGGCCGCGAATATCCGGATGTGGAACTCACGCATCTTTATATCGACGCTGCCGCGATGGCGCTATTGCGCACACCGACGCGCTTCGACGTGATTGTCACGGGCAACATGTTCGGTGACATTCTCTCCGACGAAGCGGCGATGCTCGCGGGTTCGCTCGGCATGATGCCGTCGGCTTCGATGGCGCCCGGCGGCAAGGGGCTGTACGAGCCCATCCACGGCTCGGCGCCCGACATTGCCGGGCGCGACATCGCCAATCCGCTCGCCACGATTCTTTCCGCGGCAATGCTGCTGCGTTACACGCTCAAACGCGAGACGGAAGCGGTGCTCGTCGAGGAGGCGGTGCGCCGGGTCGTCGCGGCGGGCACGCGTACCGGCGACATCATGGAAACGGGTTGCACCCAGGTCGGGACGCGCGCCATGGGCGATGCGGTGGTCGCGGCACTCGCGGGTTGACGGCCATGATTCGTTCCGCGTTGATCCAATCCGCGCTGCCGGGTGTTCAACCGTCAGGCGCATCCGGCACGCGACGCGCAGATGCGTTGCCGACACCGGCGGCCGCGCAGGCCGGTGCCGCGCTCGCGTTCGAAAACGTCACGTGCACGTTTTCGCATGCGTCCGGCAAGCAATGCTATACGGCAGTCGACAACGCGAGCTTGAGCGTCGCGCCTGGCGAGTTCGTGTCTGTGGTCGGTCCGACCGGCTGCGGCAAGTCGACCTTGCTCAACATGGCGGCGGGTCTGCTTTTTCCATCGTCGGGAAGGGTGCTCAGTTTCGGCCGCGAGGTGACGGACATCAACCGTCACGCGACCTATCTGTTTCAAGGCGAAGCGCTGATGCCGTGGCGGCGCGCGATCGACAACATCTCCGCGGGCCTGCAGTTCGCCAACGTCAGCCGCGCCGAAGCCGGGCAGCGCGCCGAACTGTGGCTGGCGCGCGTCGGCCTCGCGGGGCACGGCCACAAGTTTCCGTATCAGATGTCGGGTGGCATGCGCAAACGCGTCGCACTCGCGCAGGCGCTGATTCTCGATCCGCCGCTCATCCTGATGGACGAACCGTTCAGCGCGCTCGACATCCAGACGCGCCAGTTGATGGAATCCGAACTGCTCGCGCTATGGCAGGCGGACCGCAAGTCGGTGCTGTTCATCACCCATGATCTGGATGAAGCCATCGCGCTGTCGGACCGCGTCGTCGTCTTGTCGGCGGGGCCGGGCACGCGGCCGATCGCAGAGTTTCCGATCGATTTGCCGCGCCCACGCGAGGTGTCCGAAATCCGTAATTCCGAGCGTTTCGTGGCGCTGCATACCCAGATCTGGGACGTTCTTCGTGATGAGGTGCTGAAAGGCTATGAACAGAGCAAACGCTGAACCGATCGAAGGCGCCGTGCGCATGACGAAGCGCCCGACAAACACGCGTGCGCCGCGCGATCTGATGCTGCTGTGGCGTCTGTTGCTGCTCGCTGCAACGCTCGGCCTGTGGCAACTGCTGGTGAGCCTCGGCGTGATGCCGGTGTTCTTCTTCGGCGATCCGGGGCCGGTGTTCGTGCAGGTCTGGCGATGGTTCCAGAGCGGCGAAATCCTGCCGCATCTGTGGGTGACGCTGGTGGAGACCGTGCTGTCGTTTCTGGTCGGGACCGGCGCGGCGGTGGTGGTGGGTTTGCTGCTGTCGTTGAACGATTTTCTGGCGCGGCTGCTCGATCCGTTCATCAAAGCCGCCAACGCGATGCCACGGGTGATCTTCGCACCGATTTTTGCGCTGTGGTTCGGCCTCGGCATCTGGTCGAAGGTCGCGCTGGGTACGACGCTGGTGTTCTTTATCGTGTTCTTCAACGTATTTCAGGGCGTACGTGAAGTCAGTCCGGTGGTGCATTCGAATGTGCGGATGTTGGGCGCGAGCCGCAGCCAGATGCTGCGCTATCTGTATCTGCCGTCGGCGGCCAGCTGGGTTTTCTCGAGCCTGCACAATGCGGTCGGCATGGCGTTCGTCGGCGCGGTGGTGGGGGAATACCTCGGTTCGGCGCGCGGCATCGGCTATCTGATTCTGGAGGCCGAAGGGTCCTTCAACATCAATGCGGTGATCGCCGGCATCGTGGTGCTGACCGTCTTCGCGTTGCTGATCGACACACTGGTGACGCGTATCGAGCGGCGCCTGCTGATCTGGCAACCGGCCTCGGGCGCATCGGCCAAAGCGCGCGCCGACAACTAACGGAGACGGATTGTGTCCATCATGCAAGGCAAGACCTTGTTCGAAAAGATCTGGAGCAGCCATGAAGTCGTGCGCGACGATACCGGCCAGAGTCTCCTTTATATCGACAGGAATCTGATTCACGAAGGCTCGCGCAACCCGTTTCAGGTGCTCGCCGCGAAGAACCTCACCGTGCGCCGTCCCGACCGTACGTTTGCGACGCCCGATCATTACGCGCCGACCACGGGACGCACGCTCGACGACGTCGACGGCCCCGAACGGCGTGATATGGTCGCCTCGCTGACCCGCAACGCGCAGCGCGAAGGCATCACGCTATTCGGCATGGACGATCCGCGGCATGGCATTACGCATGTCGTCGGGCCCGAGCAAGGTTTGAGTCTGCCGGGCATGACCATTGTGTGCGGCGACAGCCATACCTCGACGCACGGTGCGCTCGGCGCCCTGGCGTTCGGTGTCGGCGCGTCGGACGTCGCGCTCGTGCTGGCGACGCAAAGCGTATGGCAACGCATGCCGCTCACCCTGCGTGTGACGATCGACGGCGAACTCGGACGCGGCGTCAGTGCGAAAGACGTGGCGCTCGCGCTGATCGCAAAGATCGGCGCCTCGGGCGCGACGGGCCATGTGATCGAGTACACCGGCAGCACGATTGCGGCGATGTCGATGGAAGGGCGGTTGACGTTGTGCAATCTGTCGATCGAAGCAGGGGCGAGGGCGGGCATCATCGCACCCGACGAGACCACCTTCGCCTACATAAAAGGCCGGCCGTTCGCACCAGCGGGGGAAGACTGGAACAATCGGCTGGCGCAATGGCGCATGCTTTTCAGCGATCCGGACGCCGCCTTCGATACCGAGGTTTCGCTCGACGCCACCCGCATCGCGCCCATGGTCACCTGGGGCAACAGCGTGGAGGATGCGTTACCGATCAGCGGCGCGGTGCCGGACCCGGCAAGCGCCGGCGAGCCGGAACGTCGCGCGGTGATCGAGCGCACGCTCGACTATATGGGCCTCCGCGCCGGCGGGCCGCTCGACGGCGTGAAGATCGACTATGCGTTCATCGGTTCGTGCACCAATGGCCGCATCGAGGACCTGCGCTCGGCGGCGGCGATCGTGAAGGGCAAAACCATCGCCGCCCACGTCACGGCGCTGGTCGTGCCGGGCTCGGCGCAGGTAAAGCTCGCAGCGCAAGCCGAAGGCCTCGATCGCATCTTCGTGGCGGCCGGATTCCAGTGGCGCGAGCCGGGCTGCTCGATGTGTCTCGCGACCAATGGCGACACCGTGCCGCCGGGGGCACGCTGCGCCTCGACCTCGAACCGCAATTTCGTCGGCCGCCAGGGGCCGGAATCGCGTACCCATCTGATGAGCCCGGCCATGGCCGCGGCGGCTGCGATCGCCGGGCATCTGACCGACGTGCGTCAATTTCTTTAGGGAGCCGTGCATGCAACCGTTCTTGCGCGTCGAAGCCGTCGCGCTGCCTATTGCCAGTTCGAACGTGAACACGGATCAGATCATTCCCGCGCGCTTTTTACGCAAGCAACGCGCGGAGGGCTTTGGCCAGTATCTTTTCCACGACTTGCGTTTTGACGACCACGACAACGAGCGGGCCGATTTTGCGCTGAACCAGGCCGCTTATCGCGACGCGCAAATCATGGTTGCCGGACCGAACTTCGGTTGCGGGTCGTCGCGCGAAATGGCGGTCTGGGCGATTGCGGACTACGGCATTCGCGCGGTGATTGCCGCGAGCTTTGGCGATATCTTCTTCAACAACTGCGTCAGAAACGGTGTTCTGTGCGTGGTGCTGCCGCCGGAGCTGGTCGCCGGCCTGCTCGCGATGCTGGAAGACGCGCCGGGTACGACGCTGTCGATCGATCTGGAGCGTCAGCTCGTCGGCACGCGGGATGCCGACTACCGGTTCGAAGTCGATCCGTTCAATCGCAAATGCCTGCTGCTGGGGATCGATGGCGTGGACTACACCTTGCAGTTCGCCGACCGGATCGCCGCGTTCGAGGCACGCACAAGCGCACCGCCCTGACATATGCGGAGCGGTAGACAGGCCGATATCAAATACAAGGAGACACCGACATGAAAAACACTTTCCGTACGCTGTGCTGCGCGCTATTGACGCTCGGCATGGCCACGCTCAGCCACGCGCAGGGCGGGCTGGAGAAAACCCATCTGGACATCGCGACCACCAGTTCCGTGATTTCCTACTATCCCTTCGAAATCGCACTCGCCAAGGGCTATTTCAAGGACGAAGGACTCGACGTCGAACGCAGCATGTATGCGGGCGGTCCGCAAACTTTGCAGGCGCTTCTCGGCGGCAGTGCTGACATGGTGGTGAGCGCCTATTCGAACACGCTCACCATGGCCGCGCACGGCCAGCACCTGCAGGCGTTCGTGCTGATGATCAAATATCCCGCGTTCGTGCTGGGCATCACCAGGCAGGGGCAGGCGAAATATACGTCGCTGAAAAGTCTCGCCAACATGAAGATCGGCGTGACCTCGCCGGGTTCGAGCACGAACATGATTCTCGATGCCATTGCGGCCCGTAACGGCGTCGACCGCAAATCGTATGCGGTGATCGGCGTCGGCGCGCAAGCCAGCGCGGCGGCGGCGGTGAAGCAAGGACAGCTCGACGCGCTGGTGGGTATCGATCCGACCATCACGATGTTGACCGAGAGCAATGAACTGAAGGTGGTCGCCGATCTGCGCACCGGCGAGGGCGTGATGGCCTCGATCGGCAGCAGCACCTATCCGGAAGGCTCGGTGATATCCACCACCGATTTCATCAAGAAGAATCCGCATACCGTTCAGGCGGTGGTCAACGCCATGCTGCGTGCGGAGAGATTCCTGCAGACCGCGACCCCCGCGCAGATTGCCGATGCGTTGCCCAAGTCGTATCAGGTGGGCGACCGCGCCATGTATCTGAAGGCCATCGAGCATACCCGCTCCGTCTATTCCACGGACGGCCGCTACGACCCGAAGGGCGCCGCGGCGGTACTCGACGTGCTGGCCGGATCGGACCCGCTGATCGCGGGGGCGCGTAGCCGGATCGATTTGCCGTCGACCTATACGAACAGTTTTGTGGAAGCCGCCACCGTCAAGAAACCGTAACTCATTGGAGACCATTCGACATGCAGCATCCGAACGCATTCAAGACCGCCATTGCGGCACGCCAGCGCCAGATCGGCTTATGGCTCAGCATGGCCGACAGCGTGGCCGCTGAAATCTGCGCGACCGCCGGCTTCGACTGGTTCCTGATCGACGGCGAGCACGCACCGAACGACCTGCGCACGATCCTCGCGCAGTTGCAGACGCTCGCGGCGTTTCCGGTCGAGCCGGTGGTGCGTCCGCCGGTTGGCGAGGCGTGGATCATCAAGCAGTTGCTCGATGCGGGCGCACGCTCGTTGCTCGTGCCGATGGTCGACACGGCGGAGCAGGCGCGCGAACTGGTTTCAATGACGCGCTATCCGCCGCATGGCATTCGCGGCGTCGGCGCACGCATGGCGCGCGCTTCCCGATTCGGCGCGCGCAGCGACTACATCGCGAAGGCCAAAGACGAGATGTGCCTGCTGGTGCAGATCGAAACAGCCGCCGCGCTCGGGCAGATCGAAGCGATTGCCGCAGTGGAGGGTGTCGATGGCATTTTCGTCGGACCATCCGATCTGGCGGCGTCGATGGGCCATCCCGGCAATCCCGCCCACCCCGAGGTACGCGCCGCGGTCGAAGACGCGTTGCGCAGAATCGCCGCGGCCGGCAAGCCGGCGGGCATCGTCTCTTTCAACGCCGACGACACGCAGCGGTTCATCGATCTGGACACGATGTTCGTCGCGGTGGGCGCCGACGCGGCGATTCTGGCCGATGGAACCCGCGCGCTGATAAACCGCTTCAAGAAGCCATTGCAATGAGCGGGGTCCCCGTCATGAATGCCAGCAAACCTTCTTCCCGCTTACCCACGGATCCGCACGCGCCGGTTCGCCCTGCGTGGCTCGCGCTGCGCAACGAAACGATCATCGAGCCGGAGCGGTTGATCGTGGACCCGCATCATCATTTGTGGGACCGGCCAGGCGCGCGCTACCTGGCGCACGATCTGCTCGACGATGTGACGAGTGGCCACCGGATCGCCGCGACGGTTTTTGTCCAGAGCCGCTCGATGCTGCGTGCGCAGGGCGACCCGGCCTTCGCCACGCTCGGCGAAGTCGAGTTCGCGAACGGCGTGGCGGCGATGGGAGCGTCGGGCACCTACGGCAGCACGCAACTGTGTGCGGGAATCGTGGGCGCGGCCAGCCTCGCGCTCGGCGATAGCGTGGTGCCGGTGCTCGAAGCGATGCTTGCGGTCTCCGGCGGACGGCTGCGGGGGATCCGCAATTCGCTAGTCTGGCACGACGATCCCGCAGTGACCTCGACCACCGCGCGGACGACCGCCCACATGATGCTCGATCCGAAGTTTCAGCAGGGCGCCGCGCGGCTGGGCGATTACGGGCTCGCGCTGGACATGTGGATCTATCACACGCAACTGGACGAATGCTACGCGCTGGCGCGCGCGATTCCCGATGTGATCGTGGTCATCGATCATTTCGGCGGACCGGTGGGCGTGGGGCGCCACGCGTCGAGCCCGCAGGCGCGCAATGCCATGCTGAGCGAGTGGCGTGAGTCGATGCGGCGGCTCGCCGCGCTGCCGAATACCCGCGTGAAGCTTGGTGGCGGCGGCATGCCGGTGCTGGGCTTTCACCTGGATCAGGATGACCTGCCGCCCACCTCCGCGCTGCTCGCGGATACGTTGCGGCCCTACGTGGAAACCTGTATCGAACTGTTCGGCGTGACACGCTGTATGTTCGAGAGCAATTTCCCCGTCGACAAAGGGATGTTCAGCTACCACGTGCTGTGGAATGCGTTCAAGCGAATCGCCAGCAGTGCGTCCGAGGACGAAAAACGCGCACTCTTCAGCGAGACGGCGGCCGCGACCTATAAGCTCGATCTGGCCGGGCAGGAGAGCGCATCATGAGCCGGGGCCGCTTTGCCATTCCGGCGGCCGCAGTGTCGGCCGCGCGGATGACGCTGCTGCTGACCGCGCTATTGGCATCGGCCGCCGGCGAAGCCGCGCCGCCCCTGGAGAAGACGCATATCGACATCGCCACGGTGGGCGCGGTGATGGGTTATCTGCCGGTCGACATCGCGATCAGCAAAGGCTACTTCAAGGACGAGGGGCTCGACGTCGAGCGCAGCATGTTTCCGGGCGGCCCGAAAGTGCTGCAGTCGATGCTCGGCGGCACGGCCGATTTCGGCTCCAGCGCGTATTCGAACACCTTGACCATGGCCGCGAAAAACCAGAAGGTCGTCGCGGTTGCACTGATGGCGCGCTATCCGGGCTACGTGTTCGGCATCTCGAGCAAAAGCGCGGCGAAGTTCAAGTCGATGAAGGACCTGAGCGGCATGAAGCTCGGCGTGACCTCGCCCGGCTCCAGCAATAATCTGGTGCTCGATTATCTGGCATCGAAGGCCGGCGTCGATCTGAAGAGTTTTTCGGTAATCGGCGTGGGTGCCGAGGCCGGCGCCGCGGCCGCGGTTCGGCAAGGCCAGATCGATGGGCTGATCAGCGTCGATCCGGTCATTACGATGCTGACCGACAGCCACGACCTCAACGTCGTCGCCGACATGCGCACCGCCAGTGGCGTGCAGGCCGCGCTCGGCAGCGCGCAATATCCGGAAGCCGCGATCCTGACCACGGCGGATTTCATCGCAAAGAATCCGCATACCGTGCAGGCTGTCGTCAACGCGATCGTGCGCGCCGAGAAATTTCTGCAAACGGCGACACCCGACGAAGTGACTGACGCGCTGCCCACTGCCTATCAACTCGGCAATCGCCAGACCTTCGTCGCGGCCTACAAAAACTCGCAACCGATCTTCTCCGCCGACGGCCATTTCGATCCAGCCGGCCCGGTAGCGGTGTTCAATATCCTGTCGAAGTTCGACAAGGAACTAGCCGATGCGAAAGGGCGGATCGACATACCGTCCACCTACACGAACCGTTTCGTCGACGCCGTGCGTCACTGATCATGCCTGCCGCCGCGCAGCGAAACATCTGGCGCGCTTCAGTTGCCGGTCGCAGCAATGCATCTCCCTCATCCACTCCAGGAATCCGCCATGAAGGATCTACAGTCAAGCCTCGATCGTCCGGCGCTGCTCAGCCCGCTCAATTTCATCGACGGCGAATGGCAAAGCGCGCTGTCCGGCGAAACATTCGCGGTTCACAACCCGGCAACGGGCGAGGTGATCGCCAATGTGCCCGACAGCCAACCCGTGGATGCCCGCGCGGCCACCGATGCCGCGAGTCGCGCATTTCCCGGCTGGCGCGAAAAGCTGCCCAAGGAGCGCGCCGCGATCCTGCGCAAGTGGTACGACGCGATCGTTGCGAACGGTGAGGACCTGGCGCGGCTGATTTCGCTCGAGCAGGGCAAGCCGCTGGCCGAAGGGCGCGGCGAGGTGGCGTATGGCGCGTCTTACGTCGCGTGGTTCGCCGAGGAAGCGTCGCGCATTTACGGCGACATCATTCCGCAGCAGCAGCGCGGCAAACGGATGACTGCGCTGAAGGAGCCGGTAGGGGTGGTCGCCGCCATCACGCCGTGGAATTTTCCGCTCGCAATGATCGCCCGCAAGATTGCGCCGGCGCTGGCGGCGGGCTGCACCGTCGTCGCGAAGCCGGCGGAGGATACGCCGCTCACCGCGCTGGCGCTGCTGAAGCTGGCGCAGGAGGCGGGCGTGCCGGCCGGCGTGATCAACATCGTCACCGCATCGCGCGAGCATGCAGCCCCGGCGGTGGGCGACTGGCTCGCCGACGAACGGGTGCGCAAGATATCGTTCACCGGCTCGACGGCGGTGGGCAAATACCTCGCTCGCGAATCGGCGGGCACGCTCAAGAAGCTTTCCATGGAACTGGGCGGCAATGCGCCCTTCATCGTGTTCGACGATGCGGATATCGAGGCCGCGGTGGCGGGCCTGATGGCATCGAAATTCCGTAACGGCGGACAGACCTGCGTGTGTCCGAATCGGGTCTACGTGCAGTCGGCCATCTATGATCGTTTCGCCGACGTGTTGAGCACGCGCGTGGCCGCCCTCAAGGTCGCGCCAGCCACGGACGAGGCCGCGCAGATCGGCCCGATGATCAACGCCCGCGCGATCGACAAGATCGTGCGCCATGTCGAGGATGCGCTTGCTCAGGGCGCGCGCGCGTTGACCGGCGGCAAGCGCCTGACCGACGTGGGGCCCAACTATTTCGCGCCGACCGTGCTCGCCGATGCGACCGCGGACATGCTGCTGTTTCGCGAGGAAACGTTCGGGCCGGTCGTGCCGTTGTTCCGCTTCGACACCGAAGCCGACGCGCTCAAGGCTGCCAACGAGACGCCATTCGGCCTCGCCGCGTATTTTTATAGCCAGGACGTACGGCGTATCGATCGCGTTTCGCGATTGCTGGAGGCGGGCATTGTCGGCGTGAATGAGGGCGCCATTTCGAGCGAAGCGGCGCCATTCGGCGGGGTCAAGGAATCGGGCTACGGGCGCGAGGGCTCGCGCTACGGTCTCGACGACTACACCACGCTGAAATATGTCTGCCAGGGCGGACTGGCGTAAGCACGTCGGCAGGACGCGAGGCGGCCGCGAGGTGCGTCAGGTCAACGCCGATGAGAAGCCATAAACGGAGAATCGCAAGACCACCGCCGGCTCGTCGCGATCGTCATCGATTCTCCTTGACGTAGGTGATTGCGTCACGCAGGGCGCCGAAACGTCGGCGATATTGCGCCGGAGTGAGGCTCACCTTGCGTCTGAACAGGCGGCTGAAGAATCCCGCGTCTTCGTAGCCGACTTCATTGGCAATGGCTTCAATCGGCTGAGTGTCGGTTTCGAGCATCTGCTTGGCTTCTTCCAGCCGCAGCGTATGCACGTAAGCGAGCGGCGACATGCCGGTCGCCTGCTGAAAGCGGCGCTTGAACGAGCGCTCGGGCAAGCCGCTCATTTGCATCATCTTGCTGACGGGCGAGGGCTGGGCGTAGTGATCGGAGATCCACGACTGACAGCGCGCGATGACGGCATCTTCCGCCTGCCGCGTGCGCGCGAGCCGCGCGAAAGGCTGCTGGCCGACATCGTGCCAGTCGACGAGATTGATGCGCGCCGTCTGCATTGCGGTTTCGATGCCCGCCAGCCGCGCGATCAGATACAACGCCAGATCCAGCCACGACGTGCCGCCGCCGGCCATGATGAGCCGCTCGCCATCGCCCGATGCGACTAGCGCCCGATGCGCGCGTACCTTGATCGACGGATAGCGCCGTGCCATGAAATCGCAGTACGCCCAGTGCGTCGTCGCGTCGAGGCCGTCGAGCAGGCCGGCTTCTGCGAGCAGGATCGCGCCCGAGCAGGCCGTTGCGAGAATCTTGCCCTGCGCGTAACAGCCTTTGAGGCAGGCGATTTCGTGGTCGAAGCGGCCCGCGAGCGGCTCGCCGGGCGGGACCAGCAGCTCGGGCACGCAGATGACATCGGCATCCGCGCAGGCATCGAGCGGCGCGTCCGCCGTGATGCGCACGTTATTGGCGGCGACGAACGAGGCTCCGTGGCGCGACACGACGCAGGGCGCGATGGGCGCGCGCCCCGGCGTGCCCTCGACGATGAGACCCCAGTCGCGCCCCGCCGACATGAACATGTCGTACATGCCGTATACGACGGATGCCGACGTCTCGGGCAGCGCGAGGATGCAGATGCGCACGGGTGAGCGGTCGTTCATGGCCGTTTTGTCCGGTAAGTTGCCGAAATGGCTTTGGCGTCGGGCGCACGCTCGCCGTATCGTGGCTCCGTCGCAATGTTATTAAAGTGTAAGGAAGGCGCTGGCGCCAGCACTCCCCGCAGGAGCGGGGGCCCGGACGCTCATGTTTTATCTCCTTCTTTCACTCGGCGGATGCCCCGCCGATGCCTTGCCGACGACTTCCCTGACGTGGACTTCATTGACGGAGCATGACCATGAGCCAGTACCGCACTCACCTTCCGCAACTCGATGACGCGCTTTTCATGACCGACGGCGGCATCGAGACGACACTGATCTTTCACGATGGCATGGAGTTGCCTTGCTTCGCCGCGTTCGATCTGCTGAAGGACGCCGCGGGCACCGCGCGCCTCGACGCTTATTTCCGGCGCTATGCGAGTCTTGCGAGCAGGGAGGGTATCGGTCTCGTGCTCGAAGCGCCGACCTGGCGCGCGAATGCGGATTGGGGCCGCAAGCTGGGCTATTCCGAGGCCGCGCTCGCGCAGGCAAACCGCAAGGCGATCGAACTGCTCGTGCACGTGCGCGCCGAGTTCGAAACGCCGGACACGCCGATTGTCATCAGCGGTTGTCTAGGCCCGCGCGGCGATGCTTACCGGATCGATACACGCATGACCCGCGACGAGGCGCGAGCCTATCACCAGCCGCAGATCGACACGCTGGCGGCGACCGAGGCGGACATGGTCGCGGCCTTCACGATCACCTATCCGGAAGAAGGCATCGGCGTGATCGATGCCGCTAGGCAAGCCCGCATGCCCGTGGCGATTTCGTTCACGCTCGAAATGGACGGACGCTTGCCGTCGGGCGATGCGCTGCGCGATGTTATCGAGCGCGCCGACGCGGAAACCGGCGCCTATGCCGCGTATTACATGATCAATTGCGCGCACCCATCGCATTTCGAAAGCGTGCTGGGCGATGGAGGCGCGTGGCTCGATCGCATTCACGGCATCCGGGCGAACGCGTCACGGCGCAGTCACGCCGAACTCGACGAATCCGCCGACCTCGACGACGGCAACCCGGAGGAGCTCGGCGCACAGTATCGGGCGCTGAACGCGTTGTTGCCGCGCATGAACGTGGTGGGCGGATGCTGTGGCACGGATCACCGCCATGTCAGCGCGATTTGTAGCGCAATGAAGGGCGTGAGAGGACAGTATGCGAGCGCGTGATGGTGTCATTGCGCAGCGGTATAAGGCACAAGGTCTGCGTCGGATATTAAGCGCCGTGGTGTAGCCGTTACCGGGTTACGGCCGAGCTAGCGAGATGTCAATCCGGAGCCAGCGCATATTCGTTGGATGAGCATAGCGACATCACCGACACTCGGGTTATTTAACAGGCGATTGCTCGGCGACTGACATTTTTACGGAGTTTGAGTCTTCAATGTCAGTCGTCGATATGAGGACGGGCCGTTGTGCCGGCGAAAGCGGCCATAGCGTTTTGTCGCGACCGGCTATTACGCTCGTCAGGACCTGCCATGGACTGGATCGAAGGCGCAGTTAGTTGAGAGTCGTGATCTGTCTGGAAACGACCGGAGGCGGGTTCTGGACAGCTACTTCCGCGCCTTCGGGCGTGATGCCACGGGAGGCTACACGTACATTGGAGCAGGGCGCGTGCAAATCTGGACGTTGAGTCCGAAGCCATAGGCACATTGCAGCCGATCGGTACGGATGTCGTGGACCGGGCGACCGAATCAGCATACCGTGAAGCCCCTGCCATGACATTGAAGGCGAACTATTCTCAAACACCGTCAGTTTGCTTCATCGGCACCACCCGATGAGGAGACGCGTAACGCTTCACGTGCTCAGGCTGTCATCGCTGCATGGGGTCGGGACGTCTCGAACTTCCTCATAGAGCCATGTCCGGCGCGAATACGTGCCGTGATGGCGAAACCACCTTGTCGTACAGCGGTTGCGTTCGCGCGCTTCCTTCGTCGCGCCGGGCGCTTGCCGCAACGGCCGGATGGCATGTTTACGGTGAGCGGCTCAAAGCCACGAACGAGGCTCCAGATCGTGTCACCAATCGTCGCGCTGCCATACCGCAGTTGCAATGCTGCGACCAACTCCGTGCGTGTGGTCATGCTGATTCGCCCCCTTTCCTCATGCGGTGCCCGCAGGACAATCCGACAGGTAGCCAACTACCTGAGGCAACTGGTCAGCGCGAGTAGCAATTCTGATGACTCAATCCGCTGGCGTGCGTGATTGACGCTCGCAGTACGCACGACACGCCGCTGGAGCTCCTGGTTCAGGGGAAATCCGCTCGCCTCATCAAGGCCGCGCACAAGCTCGTCGTCGTTGACGAGTGTGCAGTGTGAGAGGAGGGCGCCCACGAGCGCCAGTCGGAGATTGCGACACGAGTCTCGTGGGCTATCGGAGCGACAGGTCTGTCGCACGTCGCTAACAATTGGCCCTACGAGCTTATCGATGGCATTCGCAATCGGGAACAGTCCGGGTTGGATGATTGTTTGGACATGACAAAAATGCAACTAACAGTCGATTCTGCCGGAACCTTTAGTCGCGGTTTTACCGCTCAAAAGGCGCCTTCAAAGCGAGTCCAGGTAAGCCTAAAGTAATGTCCGGCATGAGATTGATCGAGCGGGGCACTACCGCACATGCGGGACCGCCGCGTCTTAGCCGCTCTGTAGCCGATCCCTCGAATCCGCTGCATGTCGCGGTGCCCATGCCTTGGTTCGATCGTGACCGTGGCTCATCGTGCCCCAACTCTTCCTACCTGGTATAACCGGCGCACGCCATTTCCCGTCGCGCGCAAGCTCGGGATTAAAAGTCCGTCTCGACCTCAAACCGAAGTGTTGCCGCCATGCCCATGAAATCGAGCGAGAAACTGCCTTGCGCGCAGCGATTCCGGTGAGCCGAAAAATTTGGCTGGCGTCGCCGTTTCGACAACCTGGCCGCCGTCCATGAACACGATACGATCGGCTACCTGTCGCGCGAATTCCATTTCGTGCGTGACGATCACCATCGTCGCCCCTTCGTTGGCAAGCGACCTCATCACGCTCAGCACTTCCCCAACCAGCATCGGATCGAGCGCGCTGGTCGGTTCGTCGAACAGCAGTACGTCCGGTTTCATCGCAAGAGCGCGGGCAATGCCGACCCGTTGCTTCTGCCCCCCGGAAAGGCGTGAGGGAAACTGGTCGTGCTTGTCGGCAAGGCCGACGCGGGTAAGCAGTTCGATCGCTTCCTCGCGCACGGTCGCGCGGTCGCGTTTGAGCACGTGCAGCGGTGCCTCCATCACGTTTTCGATGACGCTCAGGTGCGGCCACAAAGCAAAATGCTGAAAGACCATGCCGATTTTGGCACGCATTTTCGCCAGATCCGCATCGCTCATCCTGATACGGGTATTGTCGCGCACGCCCATCCGTTGGCCGGATACATGCACGCTGCCTGCGTCGGGCACTTCGAGCCAGTTGATACAGCGCAGCAGCGTCGACTTGCCGCATCCGGACGGTCCTAGCAGGCAAACGGTCTCGCCCTGCGCGACCTGCAAAGACACGTCTCGCAGAACGTGGTTATCGCCAAACGACTTGGAGATGCCGACGAGCCTAAGGACGTTCGGCGATGTATCGACGGGGGGCAAATTTTCCGTTTCTGTTGCAGGCATTGTCAAAGGCAAGGTCGGGGTCACGCTCGACGCTCCTCGGCGAATTTGTTCAGCATCCCGGTGCCGGCTTCGATTGCAAGGCAGAGACACCAGTAAAGGAGGACCGCCGCGACGAACGCAGCGAACGGAATGAAGTAGGTGGCCTGAATGCCCGTCATTTCATGGGTCAGTTCGCCGACGGCGATGACGGTCAGAAACGCACTGTCCTTGACGATCTGGATCAACTGGTTGCCGACCAGGGGCATCGCGCGCAGCATGACCGGCGGCAGAATGATCCGTCGTAACAGGGTGAGACCGCGAAATCCGAACGCCTTGCCCGACTCGATCAACGATGCCGGAAGTTCGAGCCAGGCGCCGCGAAGCAACTCGCCCATGTAAGCCGTGTTGTAGAGAATCAGCGCGACTGCGCCAGCCGACCAGTTCGACATTCTGATGCCGAGCGTCGGCAAGCCGAAGTAGATCAGGTAGACAAACAGCAGAAATGGCGCGCAACGCATGGCATCGACGTAGGCGGCGGCCGCGCGGCTGACCGCCTTGTTCTCCGACATGAGCAACGGCGTAAGTAGCGCGCCCAGTACGAGCGACGCCACGCCGGATATGACTAGAAGGATCACCGTGTTGAGCAGGCCAGCCAGCACGATGTCGCGCTGCTGCCAGATGATCAGGAAGTTGTTGATCAAATCATGCCTCCGGAGCGAAGACGTTTCTCGACCGCGCGTTGCAGCTTGATGAGCGCGAACACGATCAGGCCGTAGAGCGCGAGCGCGAAGATGAACGGAGGCAGCGGCTCATACGTGTTCGAGCCGACACGCAACGCAGCGCGCGTAATCTCGACAATGCCGATCACTGCCACCGCGGGCGTCGACTTGATCTGCAGCGTCATTTCGTTCACGAGACCGGGCAGACTCGCGCGGCAAACCTGTGGCATCACGATGCGCCGTATGCGGGTGAAACGCGGCATCGCGAACGACAGCGCTGCATCGTATTGATCTCGCGGAAATTCGACGAGCGCGCTGCGCCATATCTCGCAGTTGAAGGCCGACGTGCTGATAGTCAACGCGACAATCGCGGCGGGCAGCGGATCGAGCGATAGTCCGAGCTGGGGCAACGCGAAGAACACCAGCAAGGTCAACGTCACGGTCGGACACGACCGGATGACGCTGACGTAGGAGTACACGAAGCGGTCGAGCACCGGCACTTTCGCCCAGCGAATCAGCGCCAGTGCGAGCCCGAGCGGAACGCCGAGCACGATGCTGATGAGCGACAGCGAAATGGTCGCGAGTGCACCTTGCGTGATGCTCCAGTAATCGTAAGCGGTCATTAAGCGGGCTCGCCTGCGAGGTCAGTTGATGGACTGCGGCATCGATTCAAAGCTGGCGCCGAACCACTTCTTCTGAACCTGGTACATCTCACCACTTTTGCGCAGGTCGAGGAGCACGCTGTTGACCATCTGCAGCGCAGCCGTGTCGCCCTTCTTGACCGCCCATGCGATATACACTGGGCTGCCGATCTTTTGACCGATTACGAATGTGTCCGGCCGCGTCCTGATTAGTGAGTTGAGATTGATCTGCGTATTGGCGACGGCGTCGAGCCGTCCGAGCGCGAGATCCTGATAGGTCTCCGGATACGACTGATATTCGACAATCTGCTTGAGGCCGTTGCCGCCGTGGGTTTTCTTCAGTTGCTCGTCAAATGCTTTCACGTCGGCCAGCATTGCGCTGCCGGTCTGCACGCCGATCACCTTGCCGATCAGGTCGTCGGCGGACTTAATGGGCGATCCCTTCTTGGTCGCAAAAAACGTCGTCGATTCCGCCAGCGGCGCGGTGAAATCAAAGGTGCCTTTGCGCTCCGGCGTGACTAGAACCGCAGTGACAGCCATGTCGTACTTGCCTGTCGTTACGCCCGGCAGGATGCCCGACCACGGCATGATCTGCTGCTTCACCTGGACCGGAAGCTTCTTCTTCACTAGCGCGAGCATCTCGTTGTCATAGCCGGTGGGGGCACCGTTATCGACGAATTCGAATGGCTTGAAATCGTCTTCGGTCGCGACCGAGATATAGCCACGCGATTTGATCTCGTCGACGCTGGCAGCCGATGCGATGTGCGCAGCGCCCGCAAAGGCGGCAATAGCGAACAGCGAACGCAGAGACGACAGCGCGAGCCGCCTGAAGCCGGTGCGGAAAGTCTTGTCCGTTGCGGCACTTTGGATGGTGAGAGACGACATGAATACCCCTCTTGGCTGTAATGACTCGGATGGCGCGCGAAGCGTGCGCTTTGGTGGCCGAAAGGCCGTCTCGTTCGTGTGCATTCGAAAATTCGTATGCACACTGACAAGTTGCGCGTCTCCGATGCAATTCACATGCCAGTTCGACGAACACCGCGCCGTGCCGATGTGAGCGTCGAGGCGAGCGTATGCATGCGTCGATAGAGGGCAATCTGCGCACCAACAAAAGACTTAAGCCCCCACAGAATGGACGAAATGCACTCATTTGAGTCAATGCAAAGGCTTGGCGCCGTTGCGCGACAAAGGAGACGGCGCACAAAAAACGTGCGTGACGGACAGAGAAGAGAAAGAAGAGAATTTCTGTTTTTGTACTGATACGATGCATACTGACGAATCAACTCACCGTTGACCAATTTGACAAGAAGCATGGAGGCTGGACCAAATGAAAGACGGCGGCGATCTTACGTTACAAGAACCGGCTTATCGTGAAATCATCGAACCGGGCGGCCGCTGGTCGATGCGACTGGAGACGGGCGATCAGTTGCGTATCGTCGATCTGGAGGGGCAGCAGGCGGTCGACTTTCTCTGCTACTCCGGCGAATTGCCGCTCGACCGGCTCAACGTTCCGAACACGGTAAAACTCAATCGCTCGTTGTATGTGACCAAGGGCACCACGATCTATTCCGATCGCGCGCGCAAGATGTTTTCGGTGCTCGACGACACCTGCGGTTTTCACGACACGCTCGCGGGATGTTGCAGCCACGAGATGGACTTCCTCCGCTACGGCGTGCATAACAAGCTGAGTTGCCGCAGCAACTTCGCGCAGGAACTGGCGAAGTGGTCTCTGGGGCCGTCGGAAATCGTCTCGAACATCAACTTCTTCATGCGTGTGACGTTCGGCCAGCAGGGCGAGGTCGAGATTGCGCCAAGCCCGTCGAAAGCAGGCGACTACGTGGTGCTGCGCGCGGAGATGCCCGTTATTGCTGTGTTGTCGAACTGCCCACAACAGAACAATCCCTCGTCGGGCTTCCGACCCACGCCTGTCGAGGTCACGGTGTCGCGCGCCACGTCAGATAACCCTCCGCAGGAAAAATAAGGCAGGTCATGGTGGCGAGTCCGAATAAAGTAAAACCCGACAGGGCAGGCGCGAGCGACAGCGCGTCCAGGGACTGGCGTCATACCGCGCTGGATGCACGCCCAGGCTTCCTGATCCGCCGGCTGCATCAGATCCATGTCGCGTTATTCGTCGAAGAGTGCGCGCCAGAGGGTATTACGCCAGTGCAATACAGCATTCTCACTGCGCTGGAGCAGATAGGGCCGTCCGAACAGATTGCTTTATCGCGCGCCGTCGGTCTCGATCGCGCCAATACCGCCGACGTGATTGGGCGGCTGGTCGAGCGGCGTTTCATTCAGCGGCGTGTGTCGAAGACGGATAAACGCAAGAAGGTGGCGGAGCTGACGGAGATTGGACGGGCGCTGCTGGCGCGACTCGAGACGGGCGTCGCGCGGGCTCACGAGCGGACGCTCGCCGCGCTGCCGCCCGAGGATCGCAAGCGCTTCATGACCTTTCTGACGTTGCTCGTCGAGACCAATAACGATCTGAGCCGAACACCGGTCGGTGGCGCCGCGAAGAAAAGCGACGACGACTGACATTTCTGCCTTTTGGCGAAGCGTGGATCGTGCGTGCGACAGTGAGGATTTGCCAGGCGCCATCGATCCGGGCCTCGGCTCTGCAACTGACAGCCCAGAGGCGATTCTGGTCGCGAAGTCGTTGCCAAAGGCGGTCACGGAACAGCTCACGAGCATCGCGTTTCGAGAGATTGAACGGCCGACGCAAACAGACTCTGCGGAACAGCGAAGAGACCGCGGCCTAGCAGACCGGCACGGCCATCGGCGCCGATCATTGCGATCGCAGCGAGCGGCGCGATGCGGTGTAAGGCGACTCGCGCGGCATCGAGTCCGCAGTGGAGATCAGTAAAGCAGGGGTGGGAACCCGCGTACAGTTGGGCTTGCTCGCGTTGCCATTCGGGCGGCAGCCACGCGGCGAAGGCACCCGCCGGTTCAGGCGCGAGTGCGAGCGCCTGCGCTCCGAAACCGGCTACGTCAATTACGCCGCTGTCTCCGGTCAAAGGAGCGGTAGCGACCTTGAGCGCGGGATTGATGGCCGGCCCTGCCGGCGCAGCAGCAGCGGCGGTGTGCCAGAGCGACGGGCGGCCCGCCAGTTGAATGCCGACGTCGACGCCGTTTCCCGCGAGCGATACGACGAGCGTCGATGCCGGATCCGCATTTCGCGCGGCAGCCGACGTCATCAGGCGACACGCGGCCATCCACAGCGTGAGGAAGAACAGCGGCGTCTGCTGCAACATCGTATGGATCGACGAATCGGTGAGTCGTGCGGACAACACGTCGTAGAGCGCTGCGCTTGCGGCGGTCGTGCGGGCGTGCAGATCGTCGCCGTTGTCGAGGCCGTGCCGGGCGAGCGCGAGGAGATCGACGGGTTCGCCGCGCAGCGCTGTGTCGAGTGCCGGCGCGAGAACCGAGTCGCGCCATTTCATGCGGTCGAGAATCGCGGGGTCGCGTGAGCCGAAGCGCAGTTGCGGCCCCGCGCCGCTGCCCAGCAGCGACCAGGCGGCGCCAGTCGGATCGCCGGCTTCGACAAGCGCCGTGCTGCCCGAAATCACGGCTGCGAGCGGCGTAACCACGCCATAGGATTGGGCGCTGACAAGGTTCACGCGGCCGGTGGCGATCAGGCGTTCGGCATCCTGCTCGCTTGCCGCCCAGCCTTCATACAGACAGCACAACACCGCCGACGACAGCACCGGCGGGGGTGGCCTGCATGGGTCTTCATACGGAGGGCCTGCATGCAGCAGCGTGAACTCGGGCAGCCCAACGGCATTGCGTGCGAAGCGCACAGCGCGCCATTGAGGACGAACCGCTTGCAGGCGCTGAAGCGCGGCATCCTGGACCGGGGATGTCATCTGCGGGCTCCGAAGCCGAACAGACCGCAAACACGCGACCACAGGATTTTCCAGAACATGTTGCCGAGGTTGAGCGGGGCATTAGCGGACGGCTGCGTAGCCGGGTTAGCCGTATGGGCTGGTATGACATCCGTAGGCTGCAAAACGGGTGGAACTGTTGCGGCTGGCGTCGTCACCGGGTCGGGGGCTGAAACGGTTGCCAGTTCCGGCTCGGCAACAGGCGCGGTGGTCGTAGCTGCGACTTGCGAAGCCGAGAGATCCAGCCGGGCCTTGAGGTTCGCAGCGAAGGCTTCGGTCATCCGTGTGGCGAGTTCCTTTACGATGCCGCCACGCGAGAACTGGGCAAGGCTGCCGGCGATCGCGTAGTCCACCTTCACGTCGACGCGCGTCTCGCGAGGCGTCGGGTCGTCGAGTGAGAACGACGCTTCCCCCTTCACGCGCGACGCGCTCTTGCGGTCCACGCCGCCGCCAATAACGCTGCCACGCCAGGCTGTATCGTCCAGCTTCATTTCGCCGTCGCCGGCAAAGCTTGCCACGATTGGCCCGAGTTTGACGGTCATCGCGAGCTTCAGCCGGCCGTCGTCTGGTGGCGCGGTCAGCGACGCGCCGGGCAGACACGCTACGATCCCAGGTGTGTCGCGAAAACAGGCCCATACGACATCGCGCGGGTAGGGCACTGTAAAGTTTTGCTCAATTTCCATTCGTGGTCAGGTCTCTTGAGACTAGGGGATCAGGTTGCGGCAGTCGCGGCGAGCGGTGCACGCTGACTCGCCCGGTGCGCATCCAGTACGCGCCGGATCGCTCGCACGATACCGACATAGCCGGTGCACCGGCACAGGTTGCCCGACAGTTCGAGGCGCACGCGGTCGTCGTCTGCGTCGGGCAGGCGGGTGACGATATCGCGCGCCGTCACCAGCATTCCCGGCGTGCAGTAGCCGCATTGCAACGCGTGCTCTGCCGTGAAGGCGGTGCGCAGTTCGTTCATCACGTCGTCGCCGTCGAAGCCTTCTATGCTCTGCACGTCGGAACCCGAGCACGAGACCGCCGATGTGATGCACGAGCGGGTCGGCATGCCGTCGACCATCAACGTGCACGCGCCACACACGCCCTGTTCGCAACCGAGGTTCGTGCCGCACAGCATCTGATGCTCGCGCAGGAAATCCGCGAGACTCGTGCGCGGTTCGACAGCCGCCGACACCTGCTCGCAATTGATCCGGAGTTCGATCCGTTGAGTGAGGATATCGGTCATTGCTGCTTCCTGTTTTCGCGGACGATTGCCGCAGCCCGTTCGAGCGCCACGCGATGCACCTGGTATTCGTAGCTCCCGGTTTCGAGACCCGCTGCGTCGAGATGCGGATCGAGCAGCGCCGCATTGGGGTTGTCGAGCAACGCGCGCGCGTTTTCGATCAAATGCGGCGGCCCGTCGATTGCACCGATCACGGCGCGGCAAATGCCGGCCGGCGCATCGTCGATGAAGACTGCAATCGCTTCCGCGAACTCGCCGGGCTTGCGATTGAACTTGTAGTAGCTCCAGCGCGCGGCAGGCGACAGGCGCCGAAAGCGCACGCCGGTGAGAATCTCGTCGGCCTCCAGCGCGGTCGTGAACGCGCCGCTCATCCAGCCGGCCGCCGTCAACGAGCGGGTCCCACGCGGGCCCGCGACGAGAAATTCCGCGTCGAGGGCATACATCGTGTTAATCCAGTCGGCAGCCGGATCGGCATGAGCGAGACTGCCGCCGAGTGTGCCGCGATTGCGCACCGCGCGATACGCGATGCCGCGCGCCACGTAGGGCATCAATCCCTGTGTACCGTCGTCGATCTTGCGATCTTCGATCTCCGCGTGCGTCACGCATGCGCCGATCAGCGTCCTGTTATCTTCGTTGCCGCATTCACGCAACGCCGCGATACCGCGCAGATCGACCAGCGTCTCGGGTTGCGTGAGCCGCAGATTCATCATTGGGCCAAGCGACTGGCCACCGGACACGAACTTCGCCATTCCGTCGCTGGCGCCAACCAGCGCGATCGCGCTATCTTCGGTGACGGGCTTTGCATAGTCGTAGATCGCGGCTTTCATGCTGGCATCCCCTTGGCGGCGCGAGCCGGCGTTGCCGATCGCATGGCTTCGACAATGACACGCGGCGAGATCGGCAACTGGTCGACCTGAACGCCGAGCGGCCGCAGTGCATCGTTGACGGCATTCGCGATCGCGGCAGGGGAGCCGATCGCACCACTTTCGCCGATGCCTTTTTGCCCGAATTCGGTGTACGGAGCGGGCGTTTCCATGTGTTCGATACGGATAGCAGGGACTTCCGTGGCGCCGGGCAGCAGGTAATCGGCGAGGGTAGATGCAAGCGGCTGGCCGTCCTCGCTGTACGGCATGACTTCGTAAAGGGCCGTGCCGATTCCCTGCGCTGCACCGCCGAATACCTGCCCATCGACGACCATCGGATTGATCAGCACGCCGCCGTCCTCGACGATCACGTAATCGAGAATCTCGGTTTTGCCGAGTTGTGTGTCGACGGCTACGACGACCGCATGGCACGCGTAGCTGAACGTGCCGGTATCGCGTTTCGCCTGATACGACGTCGACACTTCCAGGCCGCGCGGATCGACGTCGGGCGGCAGCAGTTGTGGCGCGAGATACCACGTTCGCGCAATGTCGGCGATGGTGCAGCGGCTTTCCGCACCGACAACTGCGCCGTGCTCCCAACGCACGGCGTCGAGCGGCTCCTTCAGCAGCCATGCGCCGATTTTCATCATCCGCTGTCTGAGTTCCTTCGAGGCCTGCCCAAGTGCGCCGCCAGCCATCACGATCGAGCGCGAGCCCCATGTGCCAGTCGAATACGGCGTCACACCGGTGTCGCCAAGTACGATGCGTACGCGTTCCGTATCGATGCCGAGCACCTCGTGCGCGATCTGCGCAAGCGTCGTCTCCATGCTCTGACCGTGTGAATGCACGCCGGCCCGCACTTCGAGAATTCCGTCGGGCGTGAGGCGAATGACGGCCGGCTCGCGGCCGGGCACCATCGGAATACCCCAGCCGTGATAGACGGAGGTGCCGTGTGCACCTTGCTCGCAGAAGATCGCGAGACCGAAACCGATCCGGCGACCATCGGGTTCGCCGCGCCGCTGACGCGCGCGTATCGCGGGAAGATCGATGGCGGCGATGGCCCGCCGTACGGCCTCTGGATAGTCGCCGCTGTCGAAGTGCTTGTTGGTGATGTTGTCGTACGGCATTTCGTGCGGTTCGACGAGATTGCGCAGGCGCACTTCGTAGGGTTCGATGCCGGCTTCCACGGCGATTGCATCCATGACCGATTCGATCGCGTAGCACACGCCGGTACGAGCCACGCCACGGTACGGCAGGATGGGCGGCTTGTTCGTCGCGACCGACCAGGTGCGGCAGCGATAGCGATCCATCTTGTATGGGCCGGGCAGAATGCTGCCCACTTGCGCGGCCTCAAGGCAGGCGGAGAACGGATACGACGAGTAAGCGCCTGAGTCGACGCTAGCCTCGCACTCGACGGCGATAAGCCGGCCGTCGAGTTCGGCATACGCGGTGATGTCGTAGTCGTGCTCGCGGCAGTTGGCATTGGCCGTCAACTGTTCGCGGCGATCCTCGATCCAGCGGACCGGCTTCTCCAGATGCATCGCAAGCCAGCCACAGCAGACTTCTTCCGGCAACAGGATGCCCTTGTAGCCGAACCCCCCGCCGACGTCGGGCGCGATCACGCGGACCTGGCCCTCATCGAGACCGAGGCAATGCGCGAGGCCCGTACGAGTGATGTGCGGCATCTGCGCCGACGTGTGGATGATCAGCTGAGAGAGGCGTCTATCCCAGTGTGCGACGACGCCGCGACCTTCCATCGGCGCCATGCTTTGGCGCGAGGTGCGTAGCTTGCGGCGGACCTTGATCGGCGCATCGCGGCGGATCGCTTCGAGGTCGACGTCGGGCTTCGCATCGACAAAGGCTTCGAGGAAGACGTTGTCCCCCCAATGCTCGTGCACGAGTGCGGAGCCTTCGCGGCGAGCGTCGAGCATGTCGACGACAGCGGGTAATTCCTCGAAGTCCACGAACACCTGCGCCGCGATGTCTTCCGCGGCAGCGCGCGTCGCCGCGACGCACATCGCAATGGTTTCGCCCACCTGGCGCACCTTGCCGCTGGCGAGTACGGGCTGTTCGGACGGTTTGAAACCCGGCAACGCCGAATTCGCTACGATCGGTTTCACATTGTCGAGATCAATCAGCGTGTAGACCGATTTTTCCAGACCGGCCGGCTTCTCTATTCCAACGATATGGCCATGTGCGATCGGGCTGCGCACGAACGCGACGTCCACCATTCCGACCATGCGGATATTGCTGACATATTCGCCGCGGCCATGCAGGAAACGGTCATCTTCCTTGCGCGGCAGCGATACGCCGATGCCCTGCGGCCGGTCCGGCGACTTGACTGTGACTGCACGTTTCATCGTTTGCCTCGCGAAGAGAGCCGGGTCGGATTTACGCCGCTCGCGCGAGCGGCAACTGGGACGCATTGGCGTCATAGCGGACGCCATCGCGTACACAGAAGAGCGGTGCAAGCATGCGATCGGTGATCACCTGGGTGCCTTCGTTGTCTTCGAGCACCCAACGGCCACGGCGGTCGTCCAGCACGCTGATGTCAGCGGCGCCGCCCACCTTGAGCGTGCCCAATTCACCGTCCATGCCGATCATCTTCGCGGCATGGTTGGTCGTCATCGCAACGACGTGATCGAGAGGAAGACCGAGCGCCAGCATGCTGGTCATCGCACTGACGAGACTGAACTGCGTGCGGCCGAGGAATGAGTGCTCTTCGTCGGGATGGCTGTCAGGCGTGCCCGCAGGCGAGGGCACATGCGTGTTGTATCCATGCATGTCCGCGCCCAGCGTGTCGGGGATCACGCCGCTGTCGAGCACGACGCGAGCGGTCTTGAAGCTGAAGTGCGAGCCGTGACCGACGTCGATCTTGAGGCCGCGTGCGACCGCTTCATGAACGAGCGGATGCAACTGGCCGTTCTCCTCGACAAACCCGCCCGGATGCCGGCTGAACGGATGCGCGAGAATATCGCCGGGCTTCAGGGTCTCGACGACCTGATTGAAAATCGAGTCGGGATTGACCGGCATGCCGCCGAGTTCCGGCTTGGGCCAGAGCTGTCCGAAGTGAATGTAGACTGGCAAGGCAGCGTCGCGGCCAATTTTCGATGCGATCTTCATCACGTCGAGTCCCCAGCGCGCGAAGCCGCCGATCTCGGCATGCGCCTTGATACCCTTGACCAGATCAGCGTTGGCGAGCGCTGACTTGACGGTTGCTGCCGCATCGAGACAGTCGGGACGGTACAGGTCGGGATAGTAATGACCTTCGAGGCCGCCGACGAGATAGGCCGAAATAAAGGCGAACACGCGGGTTGCGGCGCGCTCGGCGACGAAGTTGCGAAAGCCCGGAATCGTGATGCAACTCGCTCCGCCTTGATCGACTATGGTTGTCACGCCGGAGTGCACGCCGCATTGATCGGCATTCAGGCCAAAGCGGCCGGTCACGTATTGATAAACGTGGCCGTGTGTGTCGATCAGGCCGGGCAGCACCAGCCGGCCGCGGCAATCGATGATTTCGGCTGACGGCGCCCGGGCGACGAGCCCGGCACCGATCGCGGCGATCGACTTGCCGTCGACGAGAACGTCGAGCGTGGCGTCGATGCCGGCGGCCGGATCGATCACGCGGCCACCTTGAAGTAGAAGCTGGGACATGTTTTGTGTGCGTTTCCGGGACGAGATGCGTGGTGTACCGCAAATACTGTGCCGGTTTGAATCCGTTGCTTCAATGATTCGGAAAAGCCTTTTGCATCAATGAGAAACCGTCGATATGGCCAACAGATGTGTGCCATACCACGGATTTTCCCGAGCGACTTCGCACCAAAATGAAGACTCTGAGGCGGATGTGCACCGGATTCTTGCCCAGTGCTATTTTTTGGTGAATTGTGTGGTGTGCCGCGCATTTGAAATGGGGCACGTCGTTCGCATAGAATGCTGCCATTGAGCGCGCGGTTCGCGCGTCTACGTCAGTTCACCAGTCACGCCAGAGACCGCACCATGTCGACCTTGATCATTCCGGAAATGGACCTCGAAACAACCCGTGCTGAGCTTGAGCGGCTGCAGGCAAGATCCCCATTGTTTGGGCGGCCTGGTTTTCTGATCAGGCGCCTGCATCAGATTCACGGGTCGTTGTTCGCCGAAGAGACTAGCGAGTTCAATATCACGCCCGTGCAATACAGCTTGCTGACCACGCTTGAAGCGCTAGGCGAAATTGACCAGAACACGCTGTCTATCGAGATCAGCCTTGAACGTTCGAGCGTCGCCGAAGTGATTCCGAGGTTGCATGCGCGCGGCCTCGTCAACCGAAAGCAGGCTGCGCACGACAAACGCCTTAGGCTCGTACGGCTTTCTGCCCAGGGCAAGCGTCTCGTGGCAAAAATGGCGCCGGCCGTGCAACGCGCGCACGACAGAACGATCGAGCATCTGTCATCTGTAGAGCGCGATTTCTTCATGTTGCAAATGATCCGGCTCGTGGAGGCCAATAATGAGCGGACCGTCGTGCCGTTGAGGTTGCCGGAGGGTTAGTGGTGGACAACGTGAGAAATTCGGTTGCCACTTGTCTTTGTCGAGGTCAGATTCCTTTGTCAATGGATCCGCAGTTTTGAGGAAGGGCGATGAGCGCACGTTATAGAACCACTACGGGCAGCATGACCTGGAAGATTCCAGCTCGAAATGTATACACAGCGTAGTGCCCGTCGACTCCCTTAGAGGTGGTTCCGTTCGTTCAGACTGTCTTCATGCGATCTAAGGTGGAAGCTGCTGGACCTCACGTTGCTGTTCTGATCGCAGGTAGCCGCGCGAAGTGGGCGCTTGCGGCAAGCATAAAGAGCTTTGGTGTCCATCTCGGTCTTTCATCGCCCTCGAGCTGGCAAGCATCGCTTTGTCGCGCGCGATGACCCCTGGCAAGTGGGCGCGCAGGAGATCGACCCACGTGCGTACCTTCGCATCGGTGAACTTGCGTGAAGCGTAAAGTGCGTAAATGTTCATCTTCTGCAGCGTGCGATCGGGTAGCACGCGAACTAGCGTGCCGTTGCGCAGACCGTCGACTGCGGCATACAACGGCAGCATCCCGATGCCCATGCCTTCGCGGATTGCGACAACAAGCGATTCGGCGATATTCACTTGCAGCGGGCCCCTGACTTGTAGCAATTCGCTGTCGTCAGGTCCTTCGAGTAACCACTCGCGCTCCGGAAAGCCAGGCGTGTTCAGCGTCAGGCATTCATGCTGCGCCAGATCGCCCGGTTGCCGCGGAGTGCCGCGCGAGCGCAAATAGTCCGGCGATGCGCACAGGATGCTACACGTCGAGCCGAGCAGGTGCGACACCATCTCCGAGTCAGAAAGAGATGGCGCTACAACGACGGCAACATCGCTGCCGCCGCCGAACAGATCCGGCGTACTCTGCGACAAGGTCAGTTCGACCGAAACTTCCGGGTACTGGGCACGATATTTCGAGATCGCCGGCAGCACATAGTGTTGTCCAATGCTCGCCAGGCTGAACATCCGTAAAGTGCCGGCAGGGCGTTCGTGCGCACTGCGAGCCTCCTCTTCTGCAATGTCGAGGTCAGCTAGGATCTGTTGACAGTTTTGCAGATATCGCTCGCCAGCCGGTGTGAGGGCAAGACGTCGCGTCGAACGGTTCAGCAGGCGGGTTCGCAGATGGGCTTCGAGTTCTGATACCGCTCGAGACATGACTCCGGTCGTCGTATCGAGCGACCTGGCAGCAGAAGTGAAGCTGCCGGTCACCGCGATTCGCGTGAACGCGCGCATTTTTTGCAATGTGTCCATAAAACCCTCAGATTTAAGTGGACGGTCAACACACTACTCGTTGCTGCTGCGCTTGCCGCGGTCGCGGATTTGTCCGGAAACTCGACCGGCCTCCCCGACTATAAATGTCTCGTTGGCAAACTGTCGCGACCACGATCGATGCCATACCGAGGCGAGCACTGTCGGCCCAAGACCAGACAGGTGGTGTCGATAGCGGACCACCGCCGTGTCAGGAAAAGCGTAGCTTTACCAAGCGACCGAGACCGGTGATTAGGCGGCCAGACGCCAAAAGCGCAACACAAGCAACACGAAGAATAGGGCGGCGAACAGGACGATCCGGTAGATAGCGTCGACCGTCTCGCCAGAACATTTTCAAGGTGCTGTAGTCGCTAAACAAACAGGCGCTTGCGGGTACGCTGTGTTAGCACGATTAGAAATCTGCGGCCATCGCAATCGCTCGAGCTTTCCCCTGCTCGATAGTTTCCGGTCCCTTAGCATCCCAAGTGTGTTCCACCATCAGGCTTTTAACTTCATCCACACCGATGAACTTCAGCCAGAAATCGATGTAATCGGCTTGATGTTTAAACCCTGGGCTACTGATACCCGCACCTCTATCGTGGCTCTGTCCGCGAACATAGATGACGAGGGCCCTCGGGATCTTCAGCATTGGGCCGTATCTTTCGCCATCGAAGGTGAACAGCATGTTCCTCTGACTGACAAGATCAATCAGTTGTTTCAGCTTATAGGGATATCCAAAATTCCACATCGGGACACCGACGACTATCCGATCGGCTTGTTGAAAACGCTTCACAAGAGACTGTATCCGAATCCAGATCGACAATTCGGCGCTATCCATCGGCTCTTCTGATACTCCTTTGTACTTTGCACCAATCGCCTGACTGTCAAAGTCAGGCAAGTTTTCGTCCCAGACGTTCAAGGTGTCGATCTCAATCGAAGGAGTAGCCTTACCATACGCATCGAGAAACGCGTTAGCGACAGAGATTGAGACTGACTTGGCGCCACGAGGAGAAGACACGATGTTTAATAGACGCATGATGCGTGACCCTGATGCGAAAGTGTGAACAATAGGGGTGAGTGCAGAATGCCTTGTTTCTTTATGTCTTGCACCGAGTGGTCCACGCATGCCGGGCCATAGCGGTCGGCCTGCGTCTGGAATAACGCCCCCCGCGAATGGGACGGCGTTTGATTGGACACAATTGCTCTTGCGAAGACATGAAGTCAGTCTACGGAGTGCACGACACCAGTTCAATAACGCTGGGCGGGTAGACGTTACCCACCACGCGAACGATCGTTCAAGGCCTTGTGGCGAACTTCGCACATCGCCCCGACGACGGTCGGCCGGTCGATCGATATGCCACCGCCTAATTGACCGCTCGCGCTCTATACGCCGATGCGAGCACCGCCTTACTTCTGCTCACCGGTCGCTTCGAGGATCAGATTTGCCACTTCAGTCGGATGCGACAGCAGCGACACATGGCTCGACTTAAGCTCGATCGTATGCGCGTGCATCCGGTTCGCCATGAAGCGCTCCAGATCGGTGTTGATGGTCCGATCTTCAGTCGACACCGCATACCAGGTCGGCTTATCGTGCCACGCGGCGACGGTCGTCTTCGCCATCGTGATCGCCTTGCCGATGGGCTGCTGAACCGCATAATACTTTTCTGCTTCAGCCGTCGGCAGATCGCCGGCAAAGTCTTTCAAAAATGCCTGCTCGGACAGCGCGCCGTAGCCGTCCGACCACTGAAGACCCGCCGATGCGGGCGCGGCCGGGAATTTTTTCGTCAGCGCCGGATAGTCCTCGCCGGCATCCGGTGCACGCGCGGCAATGTACACAAGACCGGCCACCTTCGGATCATCGCCAGCTTGGCTGATCACCATCCCGCCGTACGAGTGCGCGACCAGCAGCGTAGGGCCCTGCTGCTGCGCAAGCGCGCGCTTGACCGCGTCCACGTCCGCGTCGAGCGAGGTCGTCGGATTCTGCACCGCCGTAACGTGCAGGCCCTTTGCCTGCAGCAGCGGGATCACTTTCCCCCAGCTTGAACCATCTGCAAACAGTCCGTGAACCAGCACGACGTTCTTGATCGGTGCGGACGGGGCGGCGGTGCTGTCCTGCGCGAATGATGTCGTTGCACTCAGCAGCGTGGCGCAGGCGAAACCGGCGAGGACAAACGAATTCAACTTCATGAGACTTCTCCGAGATAGTGAGGGATGAGATTCGCGGATTTCGCTCAGCCGCTGCGGCGAGTCGATAGACGAACCATACCCAGTCAATCATCCGGTCGATGCTTCCGACTGCAAGCGGGCGCTGGATTCTGGTGTACGAAGGTGCAAACACAGGCTCGGAGCAAACATTCCATTCGCTGCAATTTTTTTTATGGCGTCAAATGTGCCGCGACGCGAGACCGTCGGAGAACGCCGAAAAAGGATCCCGTTGCGATTTGCGGATAGACGCTTGACGCGAGACCGTGTGAAGCATGCCATTGCGGGCTGGGTCCATGGGCGGGCTAGTTTGCGGCTGCACGGCTATATGCCGGTGTGGCGCTGCTGCATCGTCTCGTCAGCCGACGTGGAGAAAGTCGGGTATGGGCTGCAAGAACTTTTGCATCCAGATGGTCAAACGGGAAAAGCCATCTTTCAAATCCCGCTTAATTTCACAGCCGTAAACGGGGTTGGAAAAAACCGGTCCTAGACGCTTTCGAATCCGGTCCCTGTTGTCTTCCAAGGCATCGTTGAGCCAATAGAGAGCCTGGACGACGCGCATCGCAGGCCTCCCGGCCCAATAAAGACGGCGGGGAGCGATGATGCGGGGCATCCGCTGCCGCGGGCCGGGCTAAGTGCCAGGTGGCGGGAAGGGTGCCGTTGAGCTACCAGATATGGCAGCGTGTTTCTGTCACAATAGCGCTCAGCCGTTTCGCTGACGTACCCTCGGCAACGCCCCACAACTGACCTTCTCGTAAATGCGCATCTTCGGAATCAGCCTTTACGTCATCATCGCCCTGTTCTTTGCGGTGCATGCCGTGCGCACTCAGCAGAACATGTACTGGCTGCTGATCCTGTTTCTTTTCCCTGGCCTTGGCAGTGCGGTCTACCTCTTTGTCATTTACTTGCCCTCCCTGCGCCAGTCGCGTGGGGCTAGGGCGGCAACGAGGGTCATCTCGCAGCTTGTCGATCCCAATCGAGCGGTGCGCGAGGCGCGCACTGATTTCGATCGCGCGCCGACCGTCGCGCATCGCATGCGGTTGGCCGCAGCGCTGCTCGATGCAGGAAATGCCGCCGAAGCCTTGGAGCATTACCAGGCGGCGGCCAGCGGGCCGTTCTCATCCGATCCGGCTTTACTCCAAGGGCTGGCGCGTGCGCAGTTTGCCAACGGCAATGCTTCGGCCGCGCAGGACGCACTGGAAAAACTGTTCGCCGCCCATCCTCTCACCCGTCGGCAGCCGGAGCCTGCCTTGCTGTATGCACGGGCCTTGGACGCGATTGGCGCGCCAGGCACACGCGCCGCGTTCGAGATTGCGCTCGCGAGCGCAAGAGACGCTGCACCGCGTTGCCTCTACGCCGATTGGTTAGCGGTGCAGCCAGACGAGGCTGACCACCAGCGTGCGCGCGAACTTTACGCCGAGATTGTGCAGGATGCCAGGCATTGGCCACGCCACGCCCGCGAACATAACAGCGAGTGGCTGCAACGGGCCCAGGCCGCCCTAAGCCGATAATCCACGGGCGCCCGCTTGAGAGCGGCAGACCTTTGGCTGCGGGGTCAGTCCGGGCCGAAGCCTGCCGAAGGCCCCATTAAACCTGACAGATTCGAAACGACCGGTTCATACGGTCTGCGCGTAAGCCGCTGTTCGCGAGCGATATGGATGACGCGAGTGCTTCGCGTATGGGAGCCCGATGAGGTTTCCCTGATTCCAGAGTTCTCATGCTCGAGACTGGCTGTTAATCCTCCGTGACGGTTTCTGTCAGATGCCTGGTGCACCAATCTACGACGGGCGGCCTGAATTCGTCAGCACCGGTCAGGGCAGCCAGTTCACCAGCGAGGCGTTCACCGACGCCGTGCTCGGAAATGTCCATAAGGCCTTTATCGTCTGGGGCGGATTTTTGCCCCACCTCTGCCCCCACACGACGGACGGCTCTCGCGGGAACAGAGCGGAATTGTCGGCATGGGCAAGTGGCCGGCCGCGTTCGTTTGTTCGCGAGCTTGGGGCTACTTTGCGTGCTCGCATATCAATGCGTGATCTACACGCGCGGCAACCGGTCATACCGATAACGCTGTCCCATTTCTGACGGGTCGGGGACTGCCAGCCGTCCAAACGTAAGTCGGCGGAGCAGCAGTTAATTTGCTTAAGAGAACCAAGGATTTGTGTCGGGAACTAGCCGGACTGGGTTGCGTAGAAACGTATCGTTACCCACTGAAATGACCGCTTTATCCGCACGCGGTCTCGTATGCCATAAAAAATACGGCTTCCTAAATTTCACCAAATTCCGATCCGCAGACATCCCACAGCAACATCAAATCGCCCGCATCTTCATCCCACCATTTGCAACGCGGTACCAGGGGAAAAACCTAATGTCTGACAAATCCTTACGCGTGCATATTTGAACTAAATATTCATAGGTGGATTCAGCATAATTTACTAGCAGGAGACACGATGAAAATTCCCACCAGTCCAAAGCGTCGCGAGCTGCTGAAGTTAGGCAGTGCTGCTGTCATCCTCCCGGTTGCAGCACGTGCCGGCGCTGCAACTCTTTCCTCGCCCGGTGCGACCGGCGATCCCTCTTCAGTTCCATCCGATACTTTCGATTCAGCCAACGCTTCGACGCAGGCGGATTCGGCGCGCGTTCCCACCGATCAGGCACTGCTGTTCCGATACGACTCGCCTGCTGTGGAGTCCAGCATCCAGTTTCAAGGCCTGCCGGTCGGGAACGGACGACTCGGTGCAATGGCCGGCGGCGCGAGCGAACGTGAGGTGCTCTACCTGAACGAAATCACGTTGTGGTCGGGCAGCAAGAACGTTGTCGATCCGGCCTACACGACGACGGGGATGGGCACCTACCTGTCGCTCGGCAAGCTCTACATCGATCTGCCCGGTCACGCCGGCGCCACGAACTACCAGCGTTCGCTGGACATCAGCAATTCGATCGTACGCACGCAATACCGCGTTGGCGGCAAAACCTATCGGCGCGAGATCTTCAGCAGCTTCCCCGACAACGTGATCGTCGTACGACTCACGTCCGACGGCGGCACCTATAACGGCGCGGTGTCGCTGGTCGACGGGCAGGGGACGCAAACCATCGGTGAATCGAACCACGCGCTGTCGTTCTCGGGCGCGGTCAGCGGCAGTGGCGAGCTGTACACGACCTACATGCTGGTCGTTCCAGATGCGGGCGTCGCTTCGCTCGACTCGGCCAACGCACAGATCACTCTTCAGGGTTGTCCGGCGCTCACGATCATCATCGCGGCGCGCACCGACTACAACGGGCGCTACGTCGAAAACTATCTGACGGGCGTCAATCCGCGCGGTGCAGTGATCGCTGACGTGAAGGGCGCCTCGTCCCTGCGTTACCGCGAACTGCTCGAGCGTCACGTGCGCGACTATCGTTCGCTTTTCGGGCGCATGGACCTCGATCTCGGCAGGTCGAGCGATGCGCAACGGGCACTGACGATCCCGGAGCGGTTGCTGGCGCGTCAGGTGAATCCCAACGCGGCCGACCCGGAGCTCGAAGCAATGTACGTGCAGTTTGGACGCTATCTCACGATCTCGTCGTCACGCGGTTCGATGCCGGCGAATCTGCAGGGTTTGTGGAGCACCACGAACAACCCGCCGTGGATGGCCGACTACCACACCGACATCAACATCCAGATGAACTACTGGCTCGCCGATCGAGCCGGTTTGCCGGAGTGCCAGCAACCGTTCGCCGATTACGTCACCGGGCAGTTGCCGTCGTGGGTTCAGTCGACGAAGAATCACTTCAACGATGCCGCCAACGTGAACTACAGCAATTCGAACGGCAACGTCGCGGGCTGGACGGTCGCCATTTCGACGGGCATCTACGGCTCTATAGGCTGGGACTGGAGTCCGCCCGCGAGCGCCTGGTATTGCCGCACGCTGTGGAATCACTACCAGTACACGCTGGACAAGGCGTATCTCGCCCGCATCTATCCGGTAATGAAGTCCGCGTGCGAGTTCTGGCAGGCGCGTTTGATCAGAGACCCCGTGACGGGTCTGCTCATTGACGACAAGGACTGGTCACCGGAGCAGGGACCGCATCAGCAGCTCGGGATCACCTACGCGCAGGAACTCGTGTGGGATCTGTTCACGAACTATCTGACCGCGAGCCAGCTGCTCGGCAAGGACGCGGATTTTGCTCGCTCGATCGGGAGCATGAAGGCGCAGCTCTATCTGCCAAAGGTGAGTCCCACGACAGGGCAGCTTCAGGAATGGATGAGCGACAGCATCGTCGGCGAGACGGGGCATCGGCATCTGTCGCCGCTGATCGGCTGGTTCGAAGGCGAGCGCATCACGCTCGACAGCGATCCGAAGCTCGTGGCCGGCGTGAAGGCGCTGCTGCTTGCACGCGGCTTCGACTCGTTCGGTTGGGGGCTCGCATGGCGCATCGCCTGCTGGGCGCATTTCCACGACGCCGCCAACTGCTATTCGATGATCCCAAAGCTGCTGCGCTATTCGGTGGGCAATGACGGCGTGAGCGGCACGTTCGCCAACATGTTCGACGCGTATGCGTTGTCGAGCAACTCATCGGCGTTCCAGATCGATGCGAACTTCGGCGGTCCGGCGGCAATACTGGAAATGCTGCTGCAAAGCAGGATGGATCGCATCACGCTGCTCCCCGCGCTGCCGTCGCAATGGAGCACGGGGCATGTCACGGGCGTGCGGGCGAAGGGCGGATTTGCGGTGGACGTCAAATGGAACCGCGGCGTGTTGTCGTCCGTGAAGCTCGTCAGCGTCGGCGGCACGCGAACCACACTGCAATACGGCAACGTGGTGCGAGCCGCGTCGGTAAGGGAAAACGGAACGGCACGATTCGACGGCAACCTGCAGCCGGTTTCCTGAGCTCCCCAAAGCGGCCGGGCAGCCCGAAACAGACGCCGCACAGCAGTTTACCCGGAAGTCCCAGTTTCATTTTTCAACAAAGGAAAATCATGAAGATCCTGGGTCGCACACAGGTGTATCTGTTTTTCGCGAGCATCATGATGGTTTTCGGTTTGTCCGGCTGCGGCGGCGACCAGCAAGGTTCCTCCGACGGCGCGAGCGTCATGCAGGCCGCGGCCAACTCCGCGAACGTTTCCGCACAAGGCGGGCCATCGCAAACTCAGGCCCAAAGGTCGATTGCACTGCCGCCTATGGGTTGGGCGTCGTGGAATGCGTACGGCTGCAATATCACCGAGGATCTGGTGAAAACGGCCGCGGACGTTATCTCCGACGGCCTGAAGAAAGACGGTCCGTTGATGAAAGCGGGCTACAGCTATATCAACGTCGACGACTGCTGGTTCGCGCCATCCCGCGATGCGCAAGGCAATCTAGTTGCCGACCCCGTGAAGTTTCCGAGCGGCATCAAAGCGCTGGCCGACTACATTCACGCCAGAGGTCTGAAGTTCGGCATGTATGAAGTGCCCGCAGCCGAAACCTGTGCTCAGCGTAACAATCTGTACCCTGGGCACACCAACCCGATGGGCAGTCTTGGGCACGAAGTTCAGGATGCCAATACATTCGCGGCGTGGGGCGTCGACTACGTGAAGTACGACTGGTGCTCGCCGGATGGCACCGTCGACGATCAGGTGGCCGGTTTCCGAAAGATGCGCGATGCGCTGGACAGTGCGGGTGCCGCGGTGAATCGGCGGATCGTCTACAGCATCAATCCGAACAGTTTTCACACCGACAAGACGGGCAGATCGTATGACTGGGGGCAAGTCGCGGATCTGTGGAGAACGACCGAGGACATCACCTATGACACCGGTACACCGGGTCATCAAAGCACGCCGGATTTTTCCAGAATCGTGAACCAGAATTTCTACGGCAATCTGTTTCCGGAAGCGCAACATACGGGTGTCTATAACGATGCGGACATGATGCTTGCCGGGTTCGGTCTGAGCGCCGCGCAGGATCAGACGCACATGAGCCTGTGGGCCGTTTCCGGTGCGCCGCTTATCCTGGGTCTCGATTTCACGACGCCGGTCAGCCCGGCAACGATGGCGACGCTGACCAATCCGGAGGTGCTCGCCGTCGATCAGGACCCGCGTGGCCTTCAGGCGATCCGGGTCGCGGTGCCGCAGAACGGTCTGGGCGTGTGGGCCAAGTTGCTCGCCGGTCAAGGTCGCCGTGCGGTAGTTCTGCTCAACACGACCGGGTCTGCCGCTTCGATCACGGTGAACTGGAAGGATCTCGGACTGGACGCCGCTGCTTCGGCCAGCGTGCGGGATATCTGGGCGCACCAGGATCTTGGTTCGCACACATCGGGGTATACGGTGTCCGCTGTTCCGGCCGGCGGCTCCGTCATGCTGACCATCGCCGGCGTGGACGATGCATCGAAAATCCACCCGGCCAAACCGGTCACACATGAAGACGGCGTAGCACGCTACACGGTGAATGCAACCGCGGGCGGGTACATCGACGTGACGTACCGGAACGAAGGAAAGTCTTCGCTGAAGGTGCCGCTGATTCTCAACGACAGCGTACTCACGACGATCCAGCTGCCCGTTACCACCGGACAGGCCCAGGGCACCGTCACGCTGTACATGCCGTTCGTGCCTGGAAGCAACAAGCTGACTTTCGTTCTTCCGGACAAGGGCCGCCGCGCTCCGTCGATCGGCAAGGTGACGCTGATCGCCGCTCCGCGACCCGCATTGCCGCCCATCGCCTATGAAGCGGAAAGCTCCACCAACATCATTCAGGATGCGGCAGTCCAGGCATGCAACATATGCAACGGCCACGAAAAGGTCGGCAATTTTGTGAACTCGGATTCGAGCCTCCAGTTCAACGGAATCGTGGCGCCTGCCGATGGCGAGTATGCGGTCCCCGTGGTGTATATCAGCGCGGACGACGGTGGCGGTTCGCCTCGTGCAATGAGCGTGAGCGTCAACAATGGCCCACCGGTTCCCGTGCAGTTTCCCGGTGAAGGCACCTGGGACTTTCCGATCCTGTCGAGTGCTCAGGTCACGGTCCCGCTAAAAGCCGGTGCGGCCAACACCATCAAGTTCTCGGTGATTTCCGGCAACTACGGTCCCGATATCGACGGCCTGGGCCAGGCCGTCAGCCAGCCGGCCAAACAGTGAACCGACGATCCATGGAGACAGGCATGAAGAACTTCTTGATGCGGATTGCGCTGCCGTTCGTATTGGCAGCGAGTGGGGCGCAGGTGTCCGTTGCCGCCGACGCGACGGCCCAACCGAATGCCGCCGCGGCGCAATCGTGGGAGAAAGGATCGCGATTCCGTCACGACGAAGTGGCGGTCCTGTTCGTGATGGGGCAGAGCAACAGTGCCGGTCTTAACGGCCTGCCCGCGGATCTGACGTTGACGGGAGCCTCGGGTGCAGGCGCGGGCACCGGCGGGATGCCGGCGCCCAATGTATGGGGCATCCGCAACGACGGCTGGGGGAACATCACCGGTAACGCCGACGGGACGGGTGCGCCATTTACCCAGCCGATATCCACGATCGATCACGTGTCCTGGGTGAACTGGTCGGACAGCACGTCGTCCGACATGAATCTCGGCTACTACGGCGGCAGCGGAAATGCCGCCAATTTCGCCGCGTATGCGTGGCAGTCGGCGATCAATGCAGGCGAGCCGCTGCCCGATCTGTACATCATTCATATCGGCTGGGGCAGCCAGGGCGTGGACGTCGCAGACGACGCGTTCAGCGGCTGCTGCGGCTGGACGGTGCATGGGGTTAATCTCTGGCAACCCATGCTCGATGCAAGCAAGACGCCGACGTATGCGCTTGCACCGTTCGCGCGCCGCATGATGTATCTGGGCCTGAAGCAGATTCTGGCGACCGGCAAGAAACCGCGCATCCTCGGCCTGGAGTGGAACCAGTGGGAGGCAGAAGCTGCACCGCTGAATTCGGCCGGCAACGCAACGACGATTCATCGCGCGCCCCAGAATTACGCCTACCTCTTCAGCAGTTTTTTTGCTGCGGTGGGTTCGACCTTTCCGGTGCTGATCGTGAAGCCGTTGTCGACCGCTTACGACAACGTCACCAACGCGGTCTCGCCTTATAATCCCGCCGCGCTTGCGTCGATGCAGAAAGTGTTCGGCGGCTTCATCGACGCGAATCCTCGCGTCTTCAGTTTCGTCGATGCGTCGCAGTCGCCGGACTGGAATGGACAGCCGCCCGGCTTCGGTATTTTCCAGGGCGGCGCGTTAGGCGGTGGGGACGGCAGCGTGCACTACAACCTGGACACGCAGAAATGGTTCGGCGAGCAGGCGCTCGCATCGTGCCTCGGACACTCCCGATTCTGTGGGCCGCGCGTCACGGATCTTCCGCGGCGCCTGCCGAATTGACGAACGGATCACTCCGTACCACTCGGCACCATCGCCGCGCTGAAACGGACCCGGGTACATCGTGCCATAAGTCTCGTGAAGCGAGTGGAGAAGGGTGCGGGAAAGCGGCCTGGCGATAGCCATGCCACGTGAACTCAGCGCAAACCTCTAACCTCGCTCGGCGTGACAGTTGCGGCAAATCGATTGCCGAAATGGGTTCTCGTGTAGTTGACGACAGCAGCGACCTGATCGTCATTCATCGCGTCGCCAAATGATGGCATCGCCTTCCGGCCGTGCAGGACGTTGACGATGACGTAGGTTGCCGCTTCGACTGCCGGGTTATCAGCGAGCGCCGGGTAGTGACCCGCGCCCTGTGCGCCTTTTCCGTCCGGCATATGGCATCCCGCGCAGGTAGCGTTGTAAAGCGCTTCGCCGCTTTTTTCGGTGAAGCGATAGCCCGGCGAAATCGTGAAAGTGCGTGGTGCTTCCTGTGCCACGGCCTGAACCGACACTGTCGCGGCTCCCATCAGCAAGGCCATCAGCATCGCGCCGAGGATCAGCGTCGGCCTATCCATTGACGATTCTCCGATGCAACCGGTTGATCGCATCCAGCGACGACAGCACGGCGCCTTCCTGCCATGCGGGGATATGGGACGCGTGCTCTCCGGCAAGGACGATCCGTCCGTCGATCTGACAGAGATTTGCGTAATGGGCTTTTCTCAACGCATCCGTCCATGCGGCGAAGCAGCCATTCGTGAACGGTGATCGGCTCCAGCTCATCGCGAAGCCGGTCTGGTACTCGCGCGCGTACTGCGGATGAATCTGGCTGCCCTGGCTCAATGCCACCGCGATCCGTTCGGCAGGGGGCAGCGCACCCATCTCATAGCTGGCGGGCCCCCACATGTAGGCGCCAAGCAGCACCGCAGGACCGGTCGATCCGTAACCTGTTGCCGGATAGCCGATCGTCGAGATCGGCAGATCAGTTTGCGTGATGCCGCCGTAGATCTGCTCGTCTTCTTCCCAGAATCGCCGGCCGAATTGCAACCCGATTTTCACCGATGTCTCGTAGGGCACCGCATCGATCGCGGCGCGCATGGCCGGACCGACCGCAATGTCGATCTGACTCAGAATCGAGAGCGGAATGGTGCACACCAGCCAATCCGCGTGCGCGTTCCGTTCGGTCCGGGTGGTCGTATCGGTATAGCGCACTGTGACGCCTTGCTCGTCCTGCAAGATAGCCGTGACTTTAGCGTTGAACACTACGGCGCTCGCGATCTGCGAATGAAGCGCATGGGCAATCCTGTCCATGCCGCCGACAGGCTGGAAAATGGTGCTCTGGAAGTCCTGCTCGTTTCCAGACGAGAGCCATTGCCACAAACGCGATGCAAGCAAGGGGTCGCGCGGGAGCAGATCCGACGGGACGGCCTCGGGCATCAGCCCACCGCCATGCGCGGTCGCGAATCCGCGGCGTTCACTGCTTCGCCGGCCTGCCTGATAGCTGCCATCCCGACCGAGCGCACCCCATTCGCGCAGGGATTCGAGTAGCAGATGCGCATCTTCGCCTGACACCGCATCGTCGAGTGCATCCTTGCGAATTGCTTTGGAAAGCAGCTCGGCGATATAGCCTTGATAGTCGGTCTGTACCGCCCGGAATCGTTGCGGCTTGCCACCGAAAGCCTCAGTCGAATGCAGGTATGCGTTGTAATTGACCTGGATGAACGGTTCGAGCGACACCTTCAGGCGTCTTGCGTAGTCGAGTACGCCTTGGTGGTGATACGGAATGCGCCACGGCCCCGGGTTCAGATAAAGCCCGTCAGCGAAATCGCAGTCCTGGGTGGCACCGCCGAGTTCTGTATAACGATCACCGCCCCTGACAGTCCAGGCCCGGCCACCCGCGCGGTCGTTGTACTCGAGCACCTGCACGTGGTAGCCCGCGTTCCTCAGCTCAAAGGCCGCGACGAGGCCAGCCATGCCCGCGCCGAGCACGAGAATTCGCGTTCCTTTGGGTGCGCCGTCGAGTCTGATCGGGCCGGCATAGGTCGAGGTAGCGGCGAACCCAAGCGTGCCCATGCCTTGCATCATGGCGGCTGCGCCGAGGTTCTTGCCGATCAGCGTCAGCAGGTGCCGGCGGCTCATCGCATTTGTGGTCATTCTCGACATAAGGACGTGGTGCCCCGACTGGAGAGAGACGATGGCAAACGAAATCCAATGGCATCCCAGATCGTAAGGCTCGAGTCATCTGGATCCGTATGTTTGCGGATTGCGTTGGGGCGTACTGCAACGGACTAGTTCATTCTATGCGATCACCCGTCGAGCGTCGTGAATCGAACACCAGAAACACCGGTGGTGAGCGCGCGATGTTGGTCGTCGCGCCCCCGTTTTGGCGCGAACGTCAGGAGGCCGCCTATTTCCACTGAAATAGGGCTCGAGGCGAATTAAAACTATGAACCGTTTCTCGTCACCACGCGCGACTGTCCGTTATCAGGACGGCCGACTGCGCCTTGTGGGTCGGGCTCGCTAGGACGCGCGAGACGGCAGCGTTCAAGGATGAACGAGATGGGGTGGGTGGTTTCGCGACACCAGCCAAGCGGATTGAAACGCTCCGACCTGACGTAGCACCTCTCAAACAAGCAAGGTTTCCTTGCTTGTTTTTCTTCTGATTAGTCCACGTCTGCGAGGGCGCGTGTCGTGCGAACCTTGGACGGCCGGTCTCGCAGCAGCAGGGGCATCAAACGCCGGTTAGCGGTCTGCGCCGCCCACTCGCAATACGCGGCGCTGCCGAGCACCCAGCCCTTAAGCGTCGACTGCATCAGGTTATCGACCTCGTGTTCGTCAAGGGGCCGTGCGCCCAAATCGCGGTAAGTCTGATGGCGCTCGGACGGCGTATTGCCGAGCGCCCGGTAGAGTGGATGGTCCTTGATGAAGCTATCGACACGCATTCCGATGTGATGTGTGTAGCTCGACCACTGGTAGTTCCCAGGCTCTGCCACAAGGCGGTTGCGCACCGGCGCTTGATCGATGATCTGGCTCGCGAGCAGGAAATACCGGTCGGGCTCAATCACTGTTGCCCAATACGCGCCACGCCACACCGTACCGCGGCGTCCATGGCGGCGGTTGAAGGTCTCGACATAGCGACGGCCGACCGCCTGCATCGCCATGGCCACGCTCGATTCGTATGAAGGCGTGACGAGCAACTGTACCGCGTCAGGCATAAGGACCCACGCGTGAACTGCCAGATCGGCGACGCGCGCTGCGTCTGCCAGGCAGGCGAGGAAGTACAGGTAGTCTCCTTCGTCCAGGAATGCGGGCCCCGTGAGCCCCTGCAGGATAACGTGCTGAGGTTGTTCTGGGACGTAGTGCCGTGCAAGCCGTGTCATGCTGAAGTAACCGGAAATCCGATGTGAGAAAGCGATCCGACAGGTATCGGACGCGGGACGGTGCGTAACGAAATTCTATCGGTCACGTGCGTGCGTTTACATCACGAACAGGCCTTTTTTCTGGCCTCTTTTCGTTGATTTGCCCATCGTAGCCAGCGTCTTTTTTATGTGTGCGCTGCGTTCGCCGTGGGCGGATTGACGGAGGGCGCGAACGCGTTCGCCGCCAATAACACGGCGGATGCGGGCGCGGCCGCCGCGCCTCAATGCATTGCGGAGCAGCCGTCGGCGCTGTCGTTGAACCGCTGGCAGGAAGACTGGTCGGCGCTGGCGAATCCGTGCGTGCCGCGCAAGCCATCCGATGCGCCCAAGTACATCCCGCTCGGCAGCGATCCGTCGACGTATCTGTCGCTCGGCGCGAACCTGCGCGAGGCCTTCGAACTGAACAATACGCCGCTCTTCGGGCTCGGCAGCGCGAGGCCCGACAGCTACGTGATCAAGCGCGCCGAAGTGCATGCCGACGCGCGCATCGGTCAGCATGTGCAGGCGCTCTTTCAACTCCAGGATGCGCGGCCCTTCGGCCGGCTACAACCTGATGCACGTGAAGCCGTCGATTACGTTCAAGGTGTCGCCGAAGGTCACGTTAATTACCGCGCGCGGTTTCCAGTGGCATGCGATCGCAGCCGATGCAATCTACAGTCAGGGCATGGCTGTGGTGCCCGGCACGGAAGGGGAGCGAACGCGCTGGACCGGGATGTATGGGCAGGTTCGCGCCGACTGGCTTGTCAGTTCGAACGTTGCGCTCGCGCTGGAAGCGGTGCGAACCCGGACTTAGGCGAATACTGGAGGTGGCCGACAGAAAAAGTCGGGCATTGCGGAGTGCTCGCATTCTCGTGACGGCCGCAGACCTCGGTACAGCGTAAGGTGGCTACTCGCCATCGCGGCGGCTCAGTTTCAATAAGCGATTTTCATGCACTCGTGATGCTCAGCTTCGAGCATTGCCCCCACAACGAGCTGTTCGCCATGATGTCAGCCTGATTGCTGACGGGGGCACCAGGTGTCGGCATCAATGTGGCTGACTTGAATACAAAGTCGACAATAGTCTCCGGGTTTCAAAAGACAGTCTGTTGCAGACTGTGCGGGACGCCATCACATCCGCATCGCGCGCGACTACGAAGATGCCGGTATCACTGACGTGATCCGGCGAGAGTGGCCAGCGCTCATACAGTTGCTTTGGATGTCGATAGCCGAGAACGGAAATTCACGTCCGTGCTCGTGTACGACGTCATCCCGATGCGCCCGACCTTCGACGAACCAAAAGCCTGCAATCCACAGCACTCTTGTCAGTAGTGAGTCAATGAGTTTGGTCTGAATCGCCGCTGATAGTGGCGATTGGGACGGCGCCGTCGCGTTCTCGTGGCGTACTCGCGTGTGCGAACTCGGCTTGTCTTCGTCGCTGCTTCTACGGTTCACGATAGCCCGTCTGTCTGTCCAAGGCGCGAAGTTTGCCGAGGACGGCTCTATCAATCAATGCCGTCTTTACCCACTGTAACAGTCGTGGCATTCGTCGCTGCAGGATTTTTCGTTGTGTGCAAGAATCGCCGCGCGCGGCTTACCGGCCATAACAACGACAGTAGGCCGACTTCATATTGGTGACGAGGAGTAGACACTTGATTCAGCGAATTTCCGCCTTCTTTACTCAGGTGGTGCACAGGTTTTTGCCGGACCCCCTGATTTTTGCCATCCTCCTAACCATCGTGACCTTCGCGCTCGCGCTTGGTTTGACGCCGAAAGCACCCGCGGACCTCGTGATGCTATGGGGTTCTGGCTTCTGGAATCTGCTCGCATTCTCGATGCAGATGGCGATGATTCTTGTGACCGGCCACGCATTGGCGAGCTCAGGCCCGGTCAAACGGATGTTGGTCGCCCTCGCAAGCTCCGCGCGTACACCCGGCCAAGGCGTGATGCTGGTGGCGTTTGTGGGCGGAGTGGCCTGCGCCATTAACTGGGGCTTCGGTCTGGTCCTTGGTGCGATGCTTGCGCGCGAGGTCGCGAGACGTGTCCCCGGAACGGACTACCGTCTCCTCGTTGCAAGCGCCTACATGGGTTTCCTGACGTGGCATGGTGGCCTGTCTGGCTCTGTGCCGCTAGTGGCCGCGACCAAAGGCAATCCGATGGAGAAGACAGTAGGTCTGATTCCGGTATCGCACACCATATTCACCGGCTACAACGCGTTTATCACCGTCGGCCTCATTATTCTTTTGCCAATTCTGGCGAGACTCATGATGCCGAAGCCGGAGGACGTCGTCACAGTGGACCCGGCGCTTTTGCAGGACCCGCCGAGTGTCGAGCGCAAACTTCCTCCTAACGCGACGTTCGCGGAGAGGATGGAGGAAAGCCGTATCCTGGCGCTCCTGGTGGCGGCACTGTGCGCCGTGTTTCTGGTAATCCGATTCGTCAAGAACGGCTTCGTTCTTGACATCGATACCGTGAACCTCGTGTTCCTCGCAGCAGGTATCGTGCTTCACAAGACGCCGATGGCATATGCGCGCGCTGTAGCCGGTGCAGCCAGGGGTGCGTCCGCCATCATGATTCAGTTCCCGTTCTACGCGGGCATTCAGGCCCTTATGGACCATTCGGGTCTGGCTGGTGTAATTACGAAGTGGTTCGTCGACATCGCGAACGTTCACACATTCCCGCTTCTGGCGTTCCTGAGTTCGGCGCTTATCAATTTCGCGGTGCCGTCTGGCGGCGGTCATTGGGTGGTGCAAGGTCCCTTTGTTATGCCGGCAGCGCAAGCACTTGGCGCCGACCTCGGCAAGTCAGCGATGGCAATTGCCTACGGCGAAGCGTGGACGAATATGGCGCAGCCGTTCTGGGCACTGCCTGCACTTGCGATCGCCGGTTTGGGCGTTCGAGACATCATGGGCTACTGCGTGACGGCACTTCTGTTTTCAGGCGTGATTTTTGTGGCTGGTATGTACCTGTTCTGAGAAGGTCGGCGCTCCGCCTCAAGCGAGGTGGGGCGCCCAGGAAGGCATGTTGCGAAGCTTCGTGTCCTTCCGTATGAACTACATCGGGCCGTTGCTGCTCGCCGGCTGGGCACTAGATTCCTTGACCGAATTGATTTCGTAACGATTGGGTCAAATTTTCCTACGCAGCGATTTTTGCTTCGTAACACCATCTGTTGTGATCTGTTCGGGGCTGCGGGTCAGTTGCGCAACCCTCGCCTGCAACGCCAAATATTCCGCTGGATTGAAGAACTGCATGCTTGTCCTGTAACGGCGTTTTGCTTCGATTGGCACTGGTAATTCCGGCTCGGCAGCCCTGGCCGAATGTATACTGACCAGGCTGCCATTCTGGTCGTGGACGAGCGTCTGCCAGTTCGAACTGCCGTTCTGGTTCTGTTATCGCGCACTCATGCCGAGCTTTTCGAAGTTTGCGCGGAACTGTGTGAAATCTTGGGCAAGCAGTGCAATGTGGTCGACAGCGCCACGTTCGTTGTCGGGCCGAATATCGTCGTTCTTATCGGCAGCCGCTCTGCCCGCTACGCCACATGCTGGCCAAGCCACGCAAGCAATGTGTCAGTGACGAAGGACTGATTTTCAAGGTTCGAGATGTGGCCTGCCTCGGGTATTAGCAATTGCCGGCAGCCAATCACCGCAGCCATTCGTGCCATTTCGGTTGGCGGCCGCGGAATGTCGAGTTCGCCGCACATGAGCAGCGTACTGGCGGCATCAAGACCGGCAAGACTGGCAAGCGCGTCGGACCGCCCGAAAATTAACCGGCCCAGCGGTACAACCGACTGTCGCAACTGGTCCGCAGAGAACCCCGCCAGTGCTTTTCGAAACTTTGCGTGCACTTCACCGTCTAGCGTCGCGCCCCGGCGGAAAAACAAAGGCACGATGACCTCGATCATTGGAGCGGGAATGCTGCCGAGCGATTCGATCGCGTTGAACATCTGGGAATATTGCTTGAGCGTCGCATCGGGTTCGGCGCTCCTGTCGGTATCCATCAGGACGAGGCACTTGACACGGCCCGGTTCTCGCAACGCGAGTTCGGACCCCCACATCCCGCCCACCGACAAGCCGACTATCGCGCATTGTCCGATACCCAGGGCATCCAGAAGGCGGCCCGCATGTGTGGCCAAATCGCCAAGCGAACGCGTATTCTCCGGGAGCCGCCCGGATTGCCCGTGGCCCCAAAGGTCCGGAACAATGACCTGATAGTGGCGAGACAACGCGTCGATTTGCGGCGCCCACATTGACGAATCCCACAAGTAGCTGTGCCCCAGCAGCACCGGGAATCCCGTGCCGTGAGTCTGATAGTGCAGCGGCTTTCCTTCAATTTCGATGAATGGCATGTTTGATCAGGTAGAGGTTTCGAGTTCCGTGCGGCAGACTCGCTCCGTCGCAACGAGTGCAGCGTAATAACGCTTGAACCGATCAAAGCATTCCATCGGTTCGTTATGTTCCTGGGGCGCAACCTTGCTGAGGCACGGTCCTACTGGACCGCAGGCACGGGAGGAAAGTTCCGCGTATAGGCCCCGCTGCAAGTCGGCCCGAAGCCATCAGTCAAGCACTTGTGCCCCATCGACCTTCAGACTTGTGCCCGTTATGAACGCCGCATCGGGGATTGCCAGCCAGGCGACAAGTCCCGCAATATCATCGCCTGATCCGTAACGGCCCAGTGCAATTGAGCCCCGGATCTGGTCGGCCATCGGACCGTTGGCCGGGTTCATCACGGTATCGATTCGTCCGGGCCGGACGTTACTGATCGTAAATTCCCGGCTGCCAAGATCCGTTGCCAGTGCACGCGTCATGCCAGTTACCGCACCTTTCGTCGCGGAGTAGCGTTCAGACCGGCGACACGCTGTATGTCGGAGCGTTTATGGCCGACCGTTTGCTCAGGATCGATCTTCCCAGGAATCGCGAGCAGGGCTAGCCGGCCGAGCTGGCTGAGCAGATAGTGGGTTGCTCGGAACCAGCTCTATGCAAAGCAACGCGCGGGGAACGTGCGTCAAGTAGTACAGGTAGATACTCCCCACTCGGGGAAATTACGCCCGACGTATCGAGAGGCAATAACCGGGCCATTTCCAAACGTTCGCCGCTGCCGCCCGGATCGTGGACAATCATCGGGGAGCCTCGATCTGTAGCGGCCTTTCAAAGCGGCGACGGCCGCGCTGATGGAAACGACAGCCAACCGGATAGTATCGGCGAAGCCCATCTTGCCGGCTACACACACTCTAATGATCGACGATCGTTAGCCAGCATCTTTGGAAGCTGCAATCAATATAACTTCGGCCAACTCAAGCATTGACGGCAAAGGGCTCCTGCTAGCGAGGGTGAGGTGAGCACTGCCCTCCACCGTAGCCACTCCCACCGTATGATCGCCGGGATAACCGGAAAGCGCCAAGGGGCCCCACATCGATGTTAATTTGAACCGGCCAATCTGCGTTTGAAAACGGAGGCGCCCCATGTTGGTCAGCATGATGTCGCGTGCAAGCGCATTTTGTCGAATCTTTACCGCTCCAACGGCGTCGAGTCCGCTGTTCAGCAACTTGCGCTGGCCTTGAGTTTGCGCGCAGATGGAACCCCGTGCACCCGGTACGTTCAAGCCCTGCGTTGCTTGGCGGGCGACTGCCCAGAAAGATTCGGAAGCGTTTCGCTCGATCACAACTGAACTACTGGCGAGAAAGAGGCCGCATTGATCATCGCCAATGCCAAAAACGGAGCGAACGTCCACCGGTGAGAAAATACGCAAACTCTTCTCCCGCCACTCTGCTGAGGCGTTCCACCCAGCATGTACCATCGCACTACACAGTGCGCCGTGCATGGTCGTATGTTCAGCTCGGGCCCGCAGTAGGATCCGCTCGGTAAGGTCGGCCGAGAGCTTCACACGATGTACGCGTGGAGTGTCCCGAGGATATTGAATTCCCTCGCCAGGTGGTACCGGCTGCGATGTTTCGGTCGAGATGCCACAAAGCCGATCGAGCGATTTGGGAATCGGCAACGGCTCAAGGTGTTCACCGTTGAGGCTTCTTAGCAGATCGCGGAAGCACAGAGACAGGGAAAGACCATCGCATATTGCGTGATTGCCGACAAGCAGTACGACAGAGCGCTGCTCGCAGTGGGCAAGAACCGCACGTATCAGCGGAGCTGACTCAGTGTCGAACGGCTCAGCCAACTCGTCTGCCATTTGGCTATCCAACCACTCTGTTGCGATTGCTCTTTCCCCCCACATCGCGTCGGCGGCAAAACGCAGTGGGATTTCCTGAACGCTGGGAACCTCGAAATAGGGCAAACCATTCGAACTCAGCGTAATCGCAGTAGATAACAGCGGATGTCGGCGTTGCAATGCGTCAAGTGCTTGGCGCCACGCGCGCAACGTCGTCTCGCCCTCGATTTCAGCAGCCAGGACAATTTGATTACCGGCACTTCGATTCAGTAACCAAAAGATATGTTCCATTGAACCTAGCGGTCTTAGCATCGAAGATTCCATAGTCGTAGCAGTAGTAGAAGCCTGGTAGATGCTTTGACGTCGGCGATCAAAGTGTTCCTGATGCCTACCGCACGAGCAGCTTGTCCAACGTGATCGGCGCTTCGCGCACACGAACCCCGGTCGCATGCCAGATGGCATTCGCTATGGCGCCCGCTGTTCCGGTAATACCGATCTCGCCCACGCCCTTGATGCCGAGTGTATTGACACGTGGATCGACTTCGTCGACCAGGATTGCCTCGATCGAAGGTATGTCTGCGTTGACGGGCACGTGGTACTCGGCCAGATTAGAGTTCATGGGCCGCCCCGAGCGAGTGTCCATCACCGCATGCTCCTGAAGCGCGAAGGACACGCCCCAGATCATTCCGCCGAAGTACTGGCTGCGCGCCAGTCGCGGGTTGATGATGCGCCCCGCCGCGAACGCGCCAACGAGTCGCGTGACGCGGATCTGCCCGAGCTCGGGATCGACCTTCACTTCCGCGAACACAGCGCCGTGAGCGTGTGCTGCATAGTCGCCTTGCGCGAGAGCGTCGGGCGCGGCGTTGCCCTTGCCCTCGATGGATGCACGCCCGGCTCGAGCGAGGATGGCCGTGTAGGTTTCCCCCCGGCTTTGATCGTCGCAGCACGAAAGACGTCCGTTGCGCGCGATCACGCCCGTGTCGCCCGCCCCGAATAGCGGCGACCGGTCGTCGTTCGTCGCCATCTCGATCAGTTGCGCGACGATGGCTTGCCCTGCATTGTGAACGGCCGTGCCCGCAGTGGCCGTCCCCGCCGATCCACCGGCAATTCCGCCATCCGGCAGGTCGGACGTGCCGATCCGGAGCTGGATCTGCGAGAGATCGAGGCCGAGACTGTCGGCGGCGATCTGGGCCAGCGCGGTCCAGGCACCTTGCCCCATGTCGTGCGCGCCGCACGCTACCATGGCATTGCCGTCCTTGCGGAGTTGCACGTGGGCCTCGGCCGGGAACATCTTGGCCGGAAACGTCGCGGTGCCCATACCCCAGCCAATCAACAGCCCGGATGAATCGGTCATCTGCCGTGGCGCCCGCGGCCGGCTGGTCCACCCGAATCGCGTCGCACCTTGCGCATAGCATTCCCGCAGTGCTTTCGACGTGAATGGCTTGCCGGAAATCGGCTCGACCTCGGCGTAGTTCTTGAGGCGGAACGCGAGTGGATCCATGCCGCACGCATGCGCCATTTCGTCGATCGCACACTCCAGCGCGAAGCTGCCTGAGGCCTCACCCGGTGCCCGCATGAACAAGGGAGTGCCGATATCGAGGCGAACTGCATCGTGGGTCGATGAGATGGCTTCGCTCGAGTAGAGCGTGCGGGACACGGTGCCGCTCGATTCAAGGAAGTCGTCGAAAGTGCTTGATGCGGTTCGCGTATGGTGCGCGAGCGCCGTGAGCGCGCCGTCTGCATGCGCACCAAGGCGCAGCGTCTGACGTGTTGGCGCGCGATGCCCAACCGGGCCGAATAGCTGTTCGCGACGCAGCACGAGTTTGACGGGTCGGCCGACGAAGCGCGCCGCCATGATTCCCAATACCTGCGGTCCGGAGATCAACGCCTTGGCGCCAAAGCCGCCGCCGAGGTAGGGGCTGCGGATCAGTACGGACTTCATGTCGATGCCGAAGAGCCCGGCGAGGCGCGTCCGCGCCAGGCCCATGGCCTGGTTGGGGGTGTCGATCGTGAGCTCGTCGCCATTCCACTGCGCAACGATGGCATGCGGTTCCATCGCGTTGTGATACTGCGCGGGCGTTTCATAGGTGGCGTCGATGCGCACGGTCGCCGACAGCAGCGCCGCCTCGACGTCGCCCTCGGACTCGTTCGCGGCGTCCCCCGCGCCGACCACCTGTGGCGAGAACGGCTCGGCGGCATCGAGTTGCACGCAGGCGGCCCCGGATTCATACCTGGGCGAAAGCAGGTGCGCGCCCTCGGTCGCCGCCTCGAGCGTTTCTGCTATCACTACCGCAACAGGTTGATTCGCATACCTGACATTATCGTCCTGCAGGAGATCGAGTCTGAAGGTGAACGGGGTGTCCTTCAGGTCGGGATGCCGGGCGAGCTTCGGCGCATTGGCGGGCGTCATCACGCCGATAACACCGGGGTGGGCACAGGCGCCGGCCACATCCAGATGCGTGACGCGTCCTTTTGCGATGCTGCTCGCGGCAATGACGGCGTAAAGCATGCCTTCCGGGTGGTGATCGGCGGCAAAGCACGCCTCGCCGGTCACTTTGAGTACCGCTTCCCTGCGAGTGACGGGCTGGCCGGCACTCGAGCGGTGAGCGTCATGCTGGGAAAGGGTCTTAAGCATGGGAAAGGCTTCCTTGAACCACGGTAAACACAGACGCGGGCAACGCCGGCGACTGTCCAGGCGTACCGGCCATCGCGGTGCGCAAGACGCGCTTAATCACGCGACGCGCCAGTTCGATTTTGAAAGCGGCCCCGTCGGTTGGCTTCGCTTCGGCGAGCGCGGCGTTGGCTACCCGCTGAAATAGCGCCTCACCGGGCTCCTGGCTGTGCAGCAGTTCTTCAGCCGCACGCGCCCGCCAGGGTTTCGAGGCGACTCCACCCAACGCCAGCCGTCCTTCAGCAATCCTGTTCCCTTCGATGCGAAGGCTCGCGACCGCCGAGACCACCGCGAACGCATAGGACGTTCGGTCACGTACCTTCAGGTAGCGCGAGTGGTCTGCGAAACCCGCCGCTGCGGACGGTAGGCGAACAGCAACGACCAGTTCGCCGGGTTCGAGCACCGTCTCGCGATCCGGAGAGTCGCCCGGTGCACGATAGAAGGTCTCTAGCGGTACCTCGCGCCGGCCCGAGCGACCGTGGATTTCCACGACAGCATCGAGCGCCACCAGTGCGACAGAGAGATCCGAAGGATGAGTCGCTATGCAGTGTTCGCTCCAGCCGAGCACCGCATGGGTCCGCGTTTCCCCGCCCATGGCGTCGCATCCGCTGCCGGGCTCGCGTTTATTGCAGGCGCTTGCGATATCGTAGAAGTAGGGGCATCGAGTGCGCTGCAACAGGTTGCCGGCGGTCGTGGCCACGTTGCGCAGTTGAGCCGAAGCCCCGGAGAGCAGCGCTTCGGATACGGCAGGATAGGTTTTTGCAAAGAATGCGTCATAGGCGAGGTCGCTGTTTCGAACGAGCGCGCCGATTCGCGTCCCGCCGTCTGGTAACGGCTCGATTCTTCCGAGGTCCGGTATGCGCGTCAGGTCGACCACGCGAGCGGGGCGCGTGACACCGCCCTTCATCAGGTCAAGAAGATTGGTTCCTCCTGCGAGAAAAACGGCTCCAGGTGCGCTCGCTGCCGCGACCGCTTCGGGGATGGTGTTAGGGCGGACATATTCGAACCGGTTCATGCCGCTTCCCCGTTGCGGGTCTTTTCGCGCATCCGGCCCAACGAGTCGAGCACCGCCTCTGTGATGCCAGCATACGCGCCGCAGCGGCACAGGTTGCCGCTCATGCCTTCACGGACGCGCTCCGGATCGTGCCCGGTGCACCCTTCATTGATCAGCCCCACCGCACTCATGATCTGTCCTGGCGTGCAGAAGCCGCACTGAAACCCGTCGTGTTCGATGAAAGCGGCCTGCACCGGATGAAGTTCTTCGCCCCGCGAGAGCCCTTCGATCGTCATGATGTCTGCTCCGTCGACGGAGATCGCGAGAGCGAGGCAGGAGTTCACCCGGCGTTGGTCGACGAGCACCGTGCAGGCGCCGCATTGACCGCGGTCACAGCCTTTCTTGGTTCCTGTGAGATCCAGGTGCTCACGTAAGAGGTCTAGCAGAGTGACGCGCTCGTCTTCAAGTGTGATGTCATGGCGCGTGCCATTCACAGTCAGAGTGATGGGAAAGCTCATTCAATTTGCCCTATAAAAACTGCCTACTGTGGGGCCGCGCAATTGCGGGGATGTGCTAAACGGCGTATCGAGAGGCCAGGATGTCGCATCAGGCGGCTTACGCTGATTTTTCTAGAACAGGGCAAAGCGCGTTTTTATTCCACGCGATTCGTCGGATGACAGGGAAGTCTGTTCGTCGCCAGATCTTTACCGGGAACGAATTGAAAGAAGAGTGTCGGGATACCGCAAGATGTGAGGCAAAAAAACTCGCCCCTCGCTGGGCAATTCGTTTCTTGCCTGCAATTGTCGCCGTACTCAACATGCGGTCAACGACCGAGGACCCTTGCGGCACAGGTTCTCGTACATTTCGCTTTCGATATTAATGCGGCACGCGCAAGACGGTGCTTTCGTCCTTGCTCGCCAGCAAGCAAAGGCACCGCGTCACGCCTGGAATAAATTCCCGGATGAAGTGTTCTTGCATGTAGGTGTGGGCCATTCAGCGGATCGGCGTCGCCCTGCGTTATCAGCAATACCCCTTACGAAGCGAAAGGGATACCAGTGAACGAGAACGTGCTCGTGCACCCTGATAGTGAAATCAGGTGTTGGGTCTTTCTATCCGAGATGCTGCGGCCAATTACTCGACGCACATTGCTCACGACCGAGCACGCCCCGACAACTAGTCACGAAATTACACGGACACCGCTATGACAGCAGACAACGCATCTATGGAAGTAAAGCTCCGTCTTCGCGCTTACTACCTATGGGAAGCAGACGGTTGTCCCGAAGGTCGGTTGAGTGAATATTGGAAAAAGGCCCAGTCAATGCTGGACGACGAAGCGACAATCTGGGCGCCGGTGGACGAAGCGACTGCAGCGGGCACCCTATTAACCAAACGCCCTCACGATCCCCGCTTAAAACACGGAACCGCACCGGAAACAGGCGATTCACATATGCGGTCCGATGCGTCTGGAAAGAAGAGTTGATGTTCCATGCCACATAAGTTCATCTTTCCAATACATCGATATTTCGCTCGATACTGTCTGAGCGATAGATGTCCGGACTTTCGGTCCGTCAAGCAAACTCATCAGCTTTAGCCGTTGATTGTTTAGTTGAATCTGATTCAAACTGGGATACATATGATGCAAAGTGCCTTTTCGATCCGATCGAAATTGACTAGCGGGATTTCCATTTATGCCGTTATCGGCCAGCTTGCCGCAGAACATAAGGCAATCAATCTTTGGCAGGGTGCGCCCAATTTTCTGCCAGATCAGTCATTGATTGATTCGGCGACGCGGGCAATGAAAGAGGGCTTTAATCAGTATGCGCCCATGGCCGGCATACCGGCCCTGCGTCAGCTACTGGCAGAAAAGATAGCGAAGCTTTATGGCGCACGATACGATCCTGACCAGGAAGTTACTGTCACCGCCGGCGGTGTTGAGGCGGTCTACGCATCGATCACTGCACTCGTGCATCCTGGCGACGAGGTCGTCTTTTTCGAACCAGCCTTCGAGTGCTACGAGCCTATAGTTCGACTGCAAGGCGCGACGCCCGTTCCAATCAAAATTCCTCTCGATACATTGAAGATTGACTGGGACGAGGTGGCAGCGGCCATCACACCTAGAACACTCATGCTGATCATCAATACGCCCCACAACCCGACCGGTGCGATATTAGAAAAGTGTGACATCGATCGTCTGATTGCCGTCACCCGAAACACCAATATCGTTGTTCTCTCCGACGAAGTGTACGAGCATATGGTCTACGACGGAATGACGCACCATAGCATGTCACGTTACCCGGAGCTGGCAGAGCGCAGCGTCGTCGTTCATTCGCTAGGCAAGACCTACCACGTGACAGGCTGGAGAGTTGGCTACTGTGTTGCACCGGCCGGGATCATGGAGCAGATACGCAAGGTTCACCAATACCTGGTCTTCTCCGCACCTGCACCGATGCAGGTTGCTCTGGCGGCGGCTCTGGAGAATTCAGAAAGTTACTTTGCCCTGGCAGAGTTCTATCAGCGCAAGCGCGATATCCTGCTAAGTGGCATGGCTGAATCGCGGCTTGACATCAAACCATGCAGTAGCGGTTTTTTTATGCTGGCCCGCTTCAACGATTTCTCCAATTCCAGCGATAGGGATTTCGTATTCGATTTACTGCGCAGGATGCGGGTCGGCACTATTCCGTTGTCCAGCTTCTACGGCGATGGATCCGATACTGGCATGATCCGTATCAGCTTCTGCAAGGACAATGATACTTTGCGCGAAGGCGGGAGGGCGCTAGCGAATTGGCGGCCATAAGACCCCACGCCGAATTCGGCGCTCTGCAGCGTTGCGCGAGTCATGTTGCCGAGCACTTGCCATTCCGTCAAGCGGTCATCTGTCAGATACGGTGAGCGGATGGCTGCCGTCGCGTTCATCCGAATCGAGGCCACGGCTTTCCGGTCTCAGCCGCCACTTGTGCGATAAGTTGTTGTTCTCGTTTCCACGTCGCTTTCATGAGGCAGCCAATGCATCGTGTAACGTCGCGCGAAATTTTTGCACTGCGGGCGACATGTATGTTTTCCTGCGATGGAAAAGTCTGAGCCTGCTTTCGAATAGCACAGTCTCGTAGGGAAGGGCAACAAGATCCCGACCCGGGTAGGACTGGAGCATTTGATCGGACAACATCGTGATCAAATCGCTATTGCGCAGCAAGGACGTCAGGAGCGTGATCGACGCGTCGGTTTCGACGACAACCTGAGGGGACACAAGGCCATGCTCCTCAAAGTATCGGTCGACGATCTGGCGCAGGCCATGACCTGGCAGTGGCAGCAGCCATTTCGCCGATTGGAGCATGCTCGGGTCGCCATGCGCAACTGTCAGCGGATGGCCTCGTCGCGCGACGATCTGGTAGCGCTGCCGGCCGATGTCGTCCGATTGGAGTTCGTCCGGTTCCGTATCAGGCATGAAGCAAAGTGCCAGATCCAGTTGCCCATCCTTCAGTTCGTCGAACAGCAAGGCCGAGACCTGCACGGAAAGCTGGAAGGAGATCGCGTCCTCGCGCATTGTATAGCGCGCCACGATTGGCAGGAGGGCGGACTCCAGCAGAGCCGGGACGACACCGATGCGGATCTTGCCGGTAGAGGCGGACTTTGCGGCTGCCATTTCGGCATAGGTTTGCGCGACCGACGCTCTTATGTCGGCAGCCCGCTCGACTAGAACGCGCCCTGCTCCAGTGAGATCAACGCCTCGCCCCCTGCGGTCCACGAGTTGGATTTCGAATTCGGCTTCCAGCCGCTGCACGATCTTCGAGACCGCTGACTGCGTCAGTCCGGTCTTTTGTGCGACCCGATGCAGATTGCGCGTCTCCGCCAGCACCGAGAATACGCGTAGGTCCTCGATTCTCATTCTTCCTCTGCTGTTCCATTTCGTAACCCAACTCTAGCGGAAATTCGTACCGCGGGGGCGGCTGCCACGGTACGCCGCGCGGTATTCCCGCCGGGAATCAAACGGTGCCGCGCTTTCCTCGCGTTACGGCCAACAATCTCGATGTCGTCTTCCGTCGCAAACACCGAGAGTCAGGAACCGCAATGGCCAGCGCAATCAACCCTTTTTTCATTGCTCGCGTCAATCGACGCCTGCATTCAGGGCGGAACGATAGACAGGAATGTACTTTGAACTAAAGGAGCCGATCTTGTCCGACACTTCGAACGCTGGCATACGCGCCGTCGACGCCCCGATACCCGCACAGAACCGCCGTGCGATGGTAGCGGTCATGTTAGCGGTCGCGCTGGCGACACTCGATACCGCGATCGCGAACACGGCGCTTCCCACGATAGCCGCCGAACTCCATTCCACACCGGCAGCATCCGTGTGGATCATCAATGCCTATCAACTCGCCATGGTGGCGACAATTTTGCCATTCGCCGCGCTAGGGGATGTCCTCGGGCACCGGCGCATATACATCGGTGGCCTGGTTGTGTTCACCGTTGCGTCGCTTGCCTGCTCGGTCGCCTCGACTCTGCCGTCGCTCGTCACCGCCCGCATTCTGCAAGGGCTTGGCGCGAGCGCGATTACGAGCGTCAGCATCGCGCTGGTCCGCTCACTTTACCCGCCTCATCTGCTTGGACGCGGTGTCGGGACGAACGCCCTCGTCGTCGGGGTGTCGGTCGCGGTAGGGCCGACTGTCGCCTCGCTGATCCTTTCCGCGGCTGCATGGCCATGGCTCTTCATGGTGAACGTGCCGCTAGGCCTCGTTGCACTTGCGTTTGCGCTGCCCTCGTTACCGCAGACGACCCGGGGCACGCATCCGTTCGATCCCTTGGCCGCATTGCTGAACGTCGTCACTTTCGCGTCGCTGATTTATGCGCTTGGCGAAGCGGCACAACGTGCGCCTGCTACGCGCGTGTTCAGCGCCGTGGCAATCACGCTGGTCTTCGGTGGACTACTCGCTCGGCGAGAAGCCGGGCGTACCGCGCCCATGCTGCCCGTCGACTTGCTCAAGCGGCCGGAGTTTTCGTTGTCGGCGATAACGGCCGTCTGCGCTTTCGCCGCGCAGGGCCTCGCATTCGTCTCGCTTCCGTTCTATTTCCAAGAGGTGCTCCATCGCAGCCAGATCGAGACGGGTTTCATGATCACGCCATGGCCAGTTGTCGTCGCGCTCGTCGCGCCGGTTGCCGGACGACTGTCCGACCGCTACCCGCCTGGCCTGCTGGGCGCGATCGGTCTGGCTTGCTTAAGCGCAGGCTTAGTGTCGCTTGCGCTGTTGCCCGATCATCCGCCCGACCATGTCATTACCCTGAGGATGGCGATCTGCGGGGTAGGGTTCGGCTTTTTCCAATCGCCCAATCTGAAGGCACTCATGGCAAGCGCACCGCCCGCGCGCAGCGGTGGAGCAAGCGGCATCATCGCGACTTCGCGGTTGCTCGGGCAGGCCACCGGCGCTGCACTTGTAGCCTTGAGTTTCAGCATTGCCGGCCATCACGGCCCGACGCTCGCGCTGACAGGCGGCGCGATGTTCGCGGCCGCGGCCAGCATTGCAAGTGGATTGCGCCTGTTTGCGCGCTCGCATCGGTCGGCGGAACACGGGAGGATGATCGACCAGAGGACGGAATGACGCGATCGGTTAACTTAGCCCTCTCGGATCCGTAGTTTGAAAGTCTGGAGTTTCATATGGAGCGGGACCCACCAGGGACCCGGTCGACGACTTTTTTTAGTAGGGGAGCTTCCTGCATCGGGCGCGTGTCAAACGATGCCTTTTCTCCGCAGCTCACCGAGTTCATCCGCATCGATCCCACACAGCGATACCAGCACATCATCGGTATGTTGCCCGAGCGTCGGCGGCGCACTTCGATATTGGATCGGCGACGCTGACATCCGGATCGGATTCGCCACGCCAGGCGCGCTGCCCGAGAGCGGATGGGGCAAATCCACCCGCATACCGCGGTATTGGACCTGTGGGTGTGCGAACGTCTGCGCGATGTCGTTGATCGGTCCGCAAGGTATGCCCGCGGCCGCGAGCGGCGTCACCCACTGCTCGATCGTACGCGTGACCAGGATTTCCTGAATCATTGGAACGAGCATTTCACGGTTCATCACGCGTGCCGCATTCGTCGCAAATCCCGGATCCGTTGCCAAGTGTGCGCAATCCGCAATCTCGCAGAACTTGCGAAACTGTCCATCGTTACCGACTGCCAGCACGATTTGCCCATCTTTGGCCTTGAACACCTGGTAAGGCACGATGTTCGCGTGCGCATTGCCCTCTCGCTTCGGCGTCTTGCCCGATACCAGGTAGTTGAGGTTCATGTTCGCCATTGCCGCGACTTGCACATCGAGCAAGGCCATGTCGATGTATTGGCCTTCGCCCGTCTCGGTACGATGCGCCAGTGCGGCCAGGATGCCGACGGTTGCATACATGCCCGTCATCAGGTCGGCAAACGCTACGCCGACCTTTTGCGGACCACCACCCGGCAGTTCGTCCCGCTCACCGGTGATGCTCATCAATCCGCCCATGGCCTGAACGATGAAGTCGTAACCGGCCATCTTCGAGAGCGGACCGTCTTGCCCGAAGCCCGTTATCGAGCAGTAAATGAGTTGTGGATTGATGGCGCGCAGATCGCTGTACGCAAGCCCGTAGCGTGCCATGTCGCCGACCTTGTAGTTCTCGATGAACACGTCGCACTGTTGCGCCAGCTTGCGGATGATGGCTTGTCCTTCATGCGTCGCAATGTCCAGCGTCACCGATTTTTTGCCTCGATTTGCCGACAGGAAATAGGCGGACTCGCCAGTGGCATTGCCGTCATGGTCGTGCAGGTAGGGCGGGCCCCAGCCGCGCGTGTCGTCGCCTGTGCCGGGACGTTCGATCTTGATCACTTCAGCGCCCAGGTCCGCCAGCGTTTGGCTCGCCCAGGGGCCGGCAAGGACGCGGGACAGATCGAGAATGCGAAGGTGTGAAAGTGCGCTGGACATGAACGTCATCCTGAAGTCGAAGGTAATCCGGGGTGCTTCTGTCAGGTCCGCTGTGCGGACCAATGAGATAGAATCTGAACTGATACGCACATTAACGGACCCGGTGCGGAATGTAAACACCGTTACTGCGGTAGATGCGCTAGCAGTCGAATTGGCCACAAGCATGCAATATTGCTGAGATTTGGATCGCGCGATCCGGTTTGTTACGCAAAATTGCACGATCGTTCCAAAATGGTCCGCTGTACGGACCGAAATTCGAAAACGTTTGACACGGAGATTTTCGCCATGACAGGATTCGGCAAAAGGAAGGGTTCGGGAGAGCAGGAGCAGAGTGCAGCCATGTCGAAGACGAAGAGCGCGGCGGGATCATCGGTCCCTCCGTACGAGCAACGTGACATGGCGCGTTTCGACGAAGAGGCGGCCACGGATCGGCAGTTCGTGACCGCGCTAGCGAGGGGACTCGAGGTGCTGCGGTGCTTCGGCCCCGGGGAGCGCTATCTGGGGTTGTCGGAGTTGGCTCGTCGCACGAGCCTGCCGAAAGCAACCGTGGCGCGATTGGCGGGCACGCTCGCGAAGCTTGGCTATCTGCGCTATTCGGAGTCGCTCGGGAAATACAGCCTTGGCACCGGTGTTCTCTCGCTTGGCTATTCGATGCTGTCGAATCTGGACATCCGCGATGTCGCGCGCCCGTTCATGCAGGAGCTTGCCGAGTATGCGCGCGCGTCGGTGGCCGTCGGGGTTCGTGACCGTCTCTCGATCGTCTACATCGAGTGGGTGCGCAGCAGCGCGCCGATTACGGTAATGCGTGCCGTCGGCGTCCGCTTGCCGCTCGCGACGACGTCGATTGGACGGGCGTACCTTGCAGCGGCGCCGGAGGATGAGCGCAACGAGGTGCTCGAGCAAGTGCGTCTTCAGGATGAATCGGACTGGCCGCGCATCAAGCGCGGTATCGATCAGGCAGTGAAGGACTATGAGGAACGCGGCTTCTGCCTCTCGGTCGGTGAATGGGACAAAGATATTGCGAGCGTCGGCGCGCCGTTCACGGCACCCGATGGCACGCGCATGGCTTTCAACTGCGGCGGCCCGGCATTCGTGATGAGCCGGGACACGCTGGAAAACGACATTGGTCCACGCCTCGTGGACCTGGTGCAACGCTTAGGTGCCGCCATAGGGCGGCGATGAACGACACGTGGGACGCTTGAACGAAGCGCCTCGCTGGAATCAGGAATACAGATGATCCGTGACCATGAAACGCTAATCCTCCTTCTCGGCGCAGTTTCGCGCTTCGTGCGCGAGCGGCTCGTCCCCGCCGAGGATCAAGTAGCGGAAACAGACCAGATTCCCGCTGACATCGTTGCCGAGATGCGCGAGCTCGGGCTCTTTGGCCTTTCCATCCCCGAGGAATACGGTGGTCTCGGGCTCACGATGGAAGAGGAAGTGCTTGTGGCGTTTGAAATCGGGAAAACGTCGCCATGCTTTCGCTCGTTGTTCGGCACCAATGTCGGTATCGGGTCGCAGGGAATCATCATCGACGGAACGGCAGAACAGAAGCAACACTATCTGCCTCGGCTCGCGTCGGGCGAACTCATCGCCTCGTTCGCGCTGACCGAGCCGGGTTCCGGTTCGGATGCCGCTTCACTGAATACGCGGGCCGTGCGCGACGGTGACCACTATGTCATCGACGGCACCAAGCGCTTCATCACGAACGCACCCGAAGCCGGCATCTTTACCGTCATGGCTCGCACCAATCCCGATGTCAGAGGTGCGGGCGGCATCTCCGCATTCATCGTTGAAAGAGGCATTCCCGGTGTATCGCTAGGGAAAATCGACAAAAAGATGGGGCAGAAAGGCGCGCATACATGTGACGTCATCTTCGAAAACTGCCGTGTGCCTGCGCAAAACCTCATTGGTGGTATCGAAGGAATCGGCTTCAAAACCGCGATGAGGGTGCTGGACAAAGGGCGTCTGCACATTGCTGCGATTTGTGTTGGCGCGGCTGAACGCATGCTCGACGATGCCCTTCACTACGCGATGGAGCGGCAGCAGTTCGGCAAGCCGATCGGCGAATTTCAGCTTGTCCAGGCCATGCTGGCCGATAGCAAGGCGGAGATCTACGGCGCTCGTTCGATGGTGCTTGATGCGGCACGTCGGCGGGACAACAAGGAGGACGTATCCACGCAGGCATCGTGCTGCAAGCTGTTTGCTTCGGAGATGTGTGGCCGTGTAGCCGATCGCGCTGTGCAGATCCACGGCGGCGCGGGATATGTCTCCGAGTATGCGATCGAACGCTTTTACCGCGATGTGCGCCTGTTCCGCATCTACGAAGGCACGAGCCAGATTCAGCAACTTGTCATCGCGCGAAACATGATACGCAACGCGAGTATCTGATCGCTGCCGCAGTGTTGAAAAAGTGAAGCGTGCGGTGACTGATCACCGCAAATCGTTTGCCGTAAAAGCACCAGAGAGCGCTTGCGGCATGTTTGTCGCATGGAGGAGTGTAGATGGAAATCAATTCGTTTAGCCGGCAAGGCTTGATCGCCCACGATCGTGTATGGATCGCGGCATTTGTCTTTGCTTTTCTGGGTCTGATGGTCGACGGAGCCGACCTGATGTTCCTGTCCTATAGCCTGTCGAGTCTCAAGCGCGAATTCGGGCTCTCGAATGTAGAAGCAGGGGCGCTCGGCAGCATCACGCTCGCGGGCATGGCGATCGGCGGCATCTACGGCGGATGGGCCTGTGATCGCTTCGGCCGCGTGCGCACGGTGGTCTGGACTATCGCGGTGTTTTCGATTGGTACGGCAGCACTCGGCTTCACGCACACCTTCTCACAGTTCGCGGTTTTTCGCTTCATTGCAGCGCTTGGGCTCGGCGCACAGTACGTGGCGTGCAATACGTTGATGTCCGAATATTCGCCTACCCGATTTCGTTCGACGATCCTCGGCACGCTACAGGCAGGCTGGTCGGTGGGCTATGTCGTGGCAACCGTTCTGGCCGCCTGGATTCTGCCCGAGTTCGGCTGGCGCTATCTCTTCTTCATCTCGATTGTTCCTGTCGTGCTTGCGTTGATCATGCAGCGTATTGTTCCCGAGCCGGAGAGTTACGTTGCATCGCGGGATGCGCGTCGTCGCGGCGAGGCCGTCGGAAAAGAAAGCGGCGCGGGTACGATGAAGCTCGTCTTTGGCGATCAGGCTCACCGTCGCATGTTCATGCTGTGGTCGCTGACGGCAGGTCTGTTGCAGTTCGGCTACTACGGTGTCAGCAACTGGATGCCGACCTATCTGGAGAAGGAACTGCATCTGAACTTCTCGTCGATGACGAGCTATATGGTCGGCACCTATGTCGCCATGATCCTCGGAAAGATCATGGCAGGCTGGCTCGCGGACAAGTTTGGCCGGCGAGCGGTGTTCGCATTCGGTGCATTCGGCGCGGCGGTGTTCTTGCCGGCGATCGTGCTATGGCACACGCCCGGGAACATTGTCTATCTGATGACCTTTTTTGGCCTCCTTTACGGGATGCCTTATGGCGTGAACGCGACTTACATGACCGAGAGTTTCGAGGCCCGCATTCGCGGCTCGGCCGTCGGCGGCGCATACAACCTGGGACGTGCCGGTGCGGCGATTGCGCCTGCCGCGATTGGATTCCTTGCAACGAACGGAACGATCGGGCTTGGTTTTCTGGTCATGGGCGGAGCCTACTTTCTTTGCGGTCTTGTGCCCGCGCTCTTCATCAGAGAGAAACTCTACGATCCGCAGAATGCGTGACCGTAACGACTGACCGGGGCCGTACCTGCTCAGGTTGCGGGGCGGCGGCATACTTGTTGATTGAGGTATTTATGAAGATTCTGGTGCCAGTAAAGCGCGTAGTCGACTACAACGTGAAAGTCCGAGTC
>NZ_JARESO010000028.1:0-120915 GCF_046030175.1 Paraburkholderia sp. RL17-373-BIF-A | reverse complement strand
ATTGATCGGCACGCTGTTCCTGTTCGTGCTGATCGCCAACTGGTCCGCACTGGTGCCGGGCGTGACGCCACCCACCGCGCACCTCGAAACGGACGCCTGCCGGCGCGGGATCTACTCGCACTGCACGACAGGCGGCTGGATTCTGGGTCACATGATCGACGGAACGCAGGCCGAGTACGTGCGCATTCCGCACGCCGAGACCAGTCTGTACCCGATTCCGGCCGGTGCTGATGAGGAAGCGCTCGTCATGCTCTCGGACATCCTGCCAACCGGCTTCGAATGCGGCGTGCTGAACGGCAAGGTGCAGCCGGGCAGCACAGTGGCGATTGTCGGTGCTGGCCCGATCGGTCTCGCCGCGCTCCTGACCGCACAGTTCTATTCGCCAGCGCAGATCGTCATGATCGACCGCGACCGCAACCGTCTCGAAGTCGCTAGCCGCTTCGGCGCCACGGCCTGTATCGACATCGGCAGTGCCGATCCGGTGGCCGCCGTGATGCAACTGACGGACCAGACGGGCGTCGATTGCGCGATCGAAGCCGTACGGGTACCCGCGACGTTCGAATTGTGCGAGGCGCTCATCGCGCCCGGTGGCGTCATCGCGAATATCGGCGTGCATGGCGTCAAGGCCGATCTGCACCTGGAAAAACTTTGGGACCGCAACATCTCGATCACGACGCGTCTGGTCGACACCGTCAGCACGCCGATGTTGCTCAAGACTGTTCGCGCGAAGCGCATCGATCCCGCGCAGCTCATAACCCACCGCTTCCAGCTCGAGGATGTGGCCGGCGCCTACGACACCTTTGGCCGTGCGGCTGAAACGCATGCGCTCAAAGTCATTATCGAGGTGTCCTAGGCAATTTACGAAACCCAGTATCCATGAAGTTCATGGATGATCCCAGGAGTAACACGATGAGCAACCTGACCCGATTTGACCCGTTTCCACTCGAACCCATGTCGGAACTGTTCCAGGGGCTGTTCCGGCCGCTACGCGGCGCGCCGGGCGGCGATGCGCCGCTCGCCGATATCAAGGTCGATGTGACGGAAAGCGACACAGCGTACACGGTGAAAGCCGAACTACCAGGCGTTGAGAAGAACGATATCGACGTTAAGATCGACGGCAACCTCGTCTCGATAAGCGCCAAAGTCGAGCGCAAGCAGGAACTGAAAGAAGGAGAACGCGTCGTTCGACGCGAGCGTTACTCGGGCTCCGTCAGCCGGTCGTTCTCGCTCGCCGCTGAGATCAACGAAGCGACCGCTGCGGCCGAGTACAAGGACGGAGTACTCTCGTTGACGCTTCCCAAAAAGGCGACCTCGGAGAGCAAGCGCCTGCAGATCAATTGATTGCCGTCGCGCCGGGGCGTGTGGCGATACGCGTCCCGGCGGGTCCAGGACTATCGGCACTTTTTAATCGCGCCGTGGATGGAAGATGAGCCATGCGGCAAGACTTGTCAGAAGCATCGCAATTACGGCGACGATCCAGAAGCCGTGAGCATCGTATCTGAAGGGGAGAGCGCCCACGTTCATGCCCAGCAAGCCGGCGAGCAGGTTGATCGGCAAGGCGATGACGGTAACGGCGGTGAGAATGAGCACACTCCGGTTGGTATGCTCGGCGACGCGACCAGCGATATCCTCTTCCAGCAACTTGATACGCTCCTGCAGACTGTCAATGTCGCGCAAACTCAGGGCAAACTCCTCCGCGGATTGTCGAAGCGACTGGATGTCATCGTCACGTACCCATGTCGGTGGCCGGCTAACAAGGCGGAACAGCGCGGCGGGTTCAGGCGCCAGCTGGCGGCGCAGGCTCACCAAATCGCGACGGATAACACCCAGGCTTGAACGTTTTGGCAACTTGCCGGCGAGCAGAGTGTCATCCACTTTGTTGGCTGTCTGCGCCGCCGTCCGCACAATCCCCATCAGGACATCAGCTTGTTCTTGCAGCAGGTTGATCAGGAGCGCCATGGGGCTGTGGAAGGATTCTCCAGCTTCGACAGCCAGCCTCAGTTGATTGACTGAACGCAGGGGAGCACTGCGCACGCTCAACAGACCGCGATCGCTGACATTCAGCCACAAGGTCGCTACCTGCAAGGGCTTCTGCCTCCCGAAATCGTATTCGACGTCGTTGAGTATTGCGATGACATCTTCATGTATGTGCGAGATGTGTGTTGAATGAGAGCCTTCTCGGAGGGTTTCGGTAAACGCTTCGGGCAGGACGGCATGTTGCAGCGGCCGGTTGTCCAGCACGGCGGGAATGTCGTGAAAATGTAGCCAGACATATTCGCCATTACCGTCATTCTCACGAGCCAACCACTCGGCCGCTGAGCCTGCATCAATCTCGCGACCTGTTCCGTCAGTCGAGAAAAGATAGCCTCGGTCCAGCGGAAAAGTGGCTGTTTTCTGCGCTGACAGTGCGGCGGTGCTCATTTGATACTCCTTCCTGCCATGCATGCACGAATGCGCATTGGCTAATGTGTCAACGCAGATGAATTCAGCATAGCCACCGCGCAAGCAGGCTCGTTGACGTCGGTCAATTCACGTGTCACCCGCGTGAAGGGCGACGGATGGGATACAGGAGGGAATAGGGTTAACGGGCGCAGGTGGGAGCGGGGAGCGGACATCGCCTGGCGGCGGCAGGCCTGCGGTCGCACGGTCGGCAAGTTTGTCCACATCTTGAACGCACTGCTCTGCCGGTAGACAGCGGTCGTACCGGTTACGCACATACAGCGATGGCTTGACGCAGGTCAGGTGGCGCAAACCGTTTGCGCCGATGATCCACTTATCTGTTGCGGTGGGCAATATCCAGACTTCGCACGGACTTCCCGGAACGTCCACGAGGAGCGGTTCATGTACCAGAAGATTGTCCTTGCTCTGGATGGTAGTGACTCATCCAGATGCGCTCTGCACGAAGCACTCAAAATTGCCCGGCTGACGCATGCGCGGGTTCACGCAATTTATATCGTCCATCCGTGGTGCATCTCCCGGTACGCAGGCTATTTCGACCCCGCGCAGCTTCGTCAGGTGCAACGTGACGATGGCCGCATTATTCTCGAGGACGCGCGCCAGGCGATGGCCGGGTGTGGCGTATCCGGCGACACTGAGATCGAGGAAACAGAGAATGCAGCCGACGACATTGCCCACTGCCTCGCCCGTTGCGTACAACGCCAGGGCGCCGGCCTGGTGGTGATGGGCACACAGGGCCGGCGGGGCATCGGGCGATGGGTGCTGGGCAGCGTCGCGGAAACGTTCTTGCGGCGCGCGGAGGTGCCAGTTCTGCTCGTCAGGCCTCCGGAGGAACCGGTCGAGGCGCCTCCGGGCCCGTAAAGCCGCCCTCACCGCGCCGTCACTACGCCCGGCATTCGGCTGTGCTGAAACCTACTGTTTGAGCGAGTATCGGCAACTCGTCTTCGTTGAGCGACAGTGCATCCGCAAGCAGCCGCGAGTTGATCCAGCCACGGATCACGCTAGCAAGCCCTGCCGACGCACAATACAGCGAGACGTTCTGTGCAATGGCGCCGGCTGTCACAGCGGAGAAACGCTCACGCTGTTGGGCGGGCATCGGCGGTAAGCGCGAGGTGCGAACCACGTAGACCAGATCGAGCGGCGCCTCGCCGACGAAGTCCTGGTAACCAGTCTGTCCACGCGCATCGATTGCGTGTTTGAGGACAAGCTGATGGTTCGGTGCGTCGTAACGATAGACACCGTTGGGCAGCGCGGCATAGATGTCGATTTCATTGAACGCGTGCGGTGACGGTGCGGTGCGGCCGCCTGCTGCCGGCCGGTTGATCCCGTCGGCCGCCCAGAGTAACTCGCCGAGCACGGTGGGCGGCAATGCCGTCGGCGCAAACGCCCGGCAACTGGCTCGATGGGCGAGAGCGGTCATCAGCGGCACGCCACCGTTCAAATCGGCCTTGGGCAGCGCAATGATGGCGGGCGTGTCGCCCTTGACAGCTGAAAGCCGCAAGACGGGCGCGGGCTTGTACGCGAGAAGTGGCATGTCGGTCATATCGGACTCCGTTAAAGTGTGCCCGTCAGCCGCCGCGGCGGCGCGTTACCGAGGACGGGCGTCACTCTACGTTAGCCCCGGATCGCTTCTAGCCATTGATGCAAATCAGTCGCAGCACATTGTGTGCTTGCGAAAGCGCTGCACGTCAATAACGCAAATACTTCTCACGCAAGGCCGCGAAGAGGTTGCTTTCTCGCGTAGCGATCATGTCGATCTGATCGAGTCGGGCGCCTTCGCGCAGCGCCCGCCACACGGCGTTGGATCCGATCGCGTCGCGAGTCGCGGCGATATCGAAGCGCGCAGGGTAGAGCGCATGCAGCGTCACGGCAAGCGCCAGACCGAGGCGGCCGACATGCGGCGCCGCGTCATTTGGATCGCGCACGATCTGCACGCCGTGACACAGACGGCCGTGCCAGTTCGACTCAGTCGGCACGAAGTCGGTCGCTATAAAGTGCGCGCCGATGTCGAGAGCGTTCAAGGCCGTTGCGAGACTCGTACTGTCGACCCACGGCGCCCCGACCAGTTGGAATGGTGTGCTCGTGCCACGGCCTACGCTGACGTTGGCGCCTTCAATCATCGCGACCTCGGGGTATAGATCCAGTTGTGTCAATGTCCGCAGATTCGGTGACAGCGGCGCCCAGCCCAGTCCCGTGTCCGCGAACCGCATGGCGCGCCGATAGCCGGTCATCGGAATGATGTGCAGATCCGCGCCGATATGACGCTCGCGATTGAAGAGCATCGCAAGTTCGCCGACCGTCAGGCCCGGCTGAAGCGGCAAGGCGAAGTAGCCGGTGAACGATTCATGTCCTACATCGAGCACCGGGCCGCCGAAGCGGTCCCCGCCCAATGGATCGGGGCGATCAAGTACGAAAAGCGGAATACCGCGAGCCGCCGCGGCCTCGAGCGCGTAGCCAAGGGTTGTTTCATAGGTAAAAAAGCGCACGCCCGCATCCTGTATGTCGAAGACGAGTGCGTCTATTCCCTCGAGCGAGCCAACGGGAAAATGCTGTGTGCCGCCATAAAGACTGTGCACGGTGAGCCCGGTGGCCGGGTCGCGTGAATCGCCGATGCGTCCATCGATATCGGTATTAAGGCCGTGCTCGGGCGAGAACAGCGCCGCGAGCGTGACGCCGGGCGCGTGAGCGAGAACGTCGACCGTGCGGGCGCCCGCTGCATCGAACCCCGTGCGGTTGGTGACAAGCCCAACGCGCCGGCCAACCAGCGGTGTGAATTGCTGGTCCTCTAGCACGTCGAGGCCGCTCCTGACTGGACCCGATGCGGCAGGCAACCGGTTTGCCTCGGTCAACGCAGGCGTAGCAGTGGACAGGGCTGCGCGGATATCGGCGGCAGCGATGTGCGGTGCCTGGCTCGCGATTGCGGCGACGAGCTGCGCGCGTAGCGGCCGTGCGTCGCCCTGATCGTTCGGGTGGACGCGGTTGGTCAGGATCACAACAAACCGGCGCGTGACTAAATCCACCCAGATGGCGGTGCCGGTATATCCTGTGTGCTCGAGTGCGCCGATCAGCGGCAATCGATCACGGTTCGCCACCAGCGGGCTCGTGAGCACCCAGCCGAGGCCTCGCCAGGGATGGGCGCTTATGGGCGACTCTGCGGCTGCCATGAGCTCGATACTGGATGCGGACAGCACGCGCTTAGCCGGCGTCCTCCGGCTGAGCCCGCCGTTGAGCAGCATCTGCGCGAAGCGGGCGAGATCGTCAGCGGTGGAAAAGAGCCCTGCGTTTCCGGCAACGCCCTGCATCCAGCTTGCCAGTGGATCATGGACTTCGCCGCGGCGCATGCCGAGCTGCCCCGCTGTCGTGGGGGCGCTGCGCGCGGCGTGTTTCGCGTCGGGAAGAAAGCCGGTGTCCCGCATGCCTAGCGGGGCAAAAATATGCGCGCGGCAGTAACGGTCGAAGGGCTGATGCGTCACTCGCTCGACAAGCGCCCCCAGCACCGCGAAATTCAGATCGCTGTAGATCACTCGCTCGCCCGGCGTGGCGTACAGGCGTTGCTGCGCGATTTCGCTCAGGACGGCCGCGCGCCCAATACGTGCCGGCCGCGAGTTCAGATCGGCTCGCAACCCGGACGTATGCGCGAGCAGCTGACGCACCGTCACCGTGTTCTTGCCGTTCTCCGCGAACTCCGGCCAGTAACGCATCGCGGGGGCGTCGAGTTGCAGGCGTCCCGCTTCCACCAGTTGCATGACCGCCGTCGTGGTCGCAATCACTTTGGTCAGCGAGGCCAGATCGAATACCGTGTCGACGGTCATCAATTCCTGATGCGGCTCGGTCATGCGTTGGCCGAAAGCCTCCCGATACTGGACCTCATTTGCATTCCCGGCCACCACTACCGCACCCGGCAGCCGGCCGGCTGCGATCTGTCCAGTGACAATGCGGCCGAACTCCGCGCGCATGCCGGCGTCGAAAGGGGCGGCCCGCACGAAGAGCGGTGCCTGCGACAGCGCAAGGGCAAGCGCCGCTCCCATGACGGCTCGCGCCAGCCGGCGTTTCATCGCGGCAGGTCCGCGGGATCGTAACGATTGCGCGGGTTCCATAGCATCCAGCCGTCGCTGCCGGCGGCATCCGCAGCAGCAGTCTGCGCGCGAATCTGCGCTGCGTCGAAATCGCGATGATCGAACGCGTAGTCACGAAACGCCTGCAGCCACGGGCGGAACCGGACGCTCGGCAAGCGCGTTCGCTGCACCGCCTCGTCGAGCGAGCGACGAACGATCTGGCCGGGGTCCGCAACCGGGTTCGTGCAACCCGGCAAGCCCCATGTGAAACCGGAGGGATACAGCATCGGCGAGATATAGTCGAGCGGATTGCCAAGCAGTTCGATCTGCTGGCCGATTGCGGTGTCGTCCAGATTCCAGCAGACGTAGCCGAAGATATCCGCTGCAACGAATACGTTATACGGCGCAAGGCGTGCGCGCGCAGCTTGCAGGAACCCCACGATCGCAGCGGTGCGGTTGGCTCGCGTATTGGCCTGCGAAAAGTGCAAGTTAGCGGCGTCGGGAAACCGCACATAATCGAACTGGATTTCGTCGAAACCCATTTTCGCGGCTTCTTCGGCGACGTCGAGATTGTGTTGCCATACCTCGCGCGAAAAAGGATCCAGCCACTGCAAATGTTCGCGGTCGCGCCACGGCTTACCGTTCGCATCGCGTACCGTCCAGGCGGGATGGGCATCGGCAAGCGGGTCGTCCTTGAATACGACGATACGGGCAATGAGGTAAAGATGCCTGCTGTGCAGGTCGGCAAGCAGTGCGGGGAAATCGCGCGCCATGGGTCCGGTAGCTTTTAACTGCGCCGACGCGCCGACAGCGTCACGTGCGGCACTGTGATACGGGGTGAGCCCGCGGTCGCCTTTGACATCGATCACCAGTGCATTGATTGCCGTGGATTGCGTGAGCGCGAGCGCTTCCTCGCGCAACGTGGTGCTCGTCACGCCGTACACTGACAGGTACACTGCCTTGGGACGAAACGGCGTGAGCTTGAGCGTCAGCGGTGTATCGCCGCGTGTGTCGGTCTGCATGCGCAGATATCCGGGCGCCCGGGCGGCGACGCTCGCGACAGATGAATCGAACTCGAAGCGGCCGTCTTTGCCGGTGTGCTGCACGCCGGCTTGAGTGGTCACGAGCGCTTGCGGGATTGGATTCCCGGTGACTTCATCGATGACAACGCCTGTTGCCGCGCCGCACGGAAGGCTCGCCACGAGAACGGTGAGCGCGATCGCGGCGCGGAGCAGGAAGTGATGGAATGCCATTATCGATTGCCACCGGAGTTGGAGTCTGGCCGCGGAGCCGGTTCGCCGAGCAGAGCGGCAAAGCCCGCAACGCCGTATGAGTCGACCATCAGAAAGCGCGGCAGGGCGAGCATCCGCGAATGCCGATCGACGCTGTGCGCCTCCAATGAAAAGGCAGCGATATAGCCCTCGCCGGCGGCCAGCGCCATTAACTCTTCATCGTAAATGCCGAATGGCCAGGCCAGCAGGTCGACACGGCCGCCCACTTCGGCCTCGATCCGCTGACGCGACATATCGAGCTGCGTCCGCACGAAATGCTGAAAATCCGCGGGCGACCGGCGGCGCCGTTCGATGTTGAAGTTGGGATGCCAGTACGTGTGCGACTGAACGTCAAACAGCCCGCTCTCTTTGAGCGTGCGCAACTGCGTCCACGTCAATGCATAGGAAGCGTTCGAGATCGCAGACGGGTAAATAAAGAGCGTGATTGGCAGGCGTTCGCGCCGAGCGATCGGCAGCAATTCGTCGAAGACCGACCGGTGTCCGTCGTCGACGGTCAGAACAATGGGACGTAGTGGCAGTTTTACGGATGAATCTGTCATCCAGTTTACGACATCCCTGAGCGGCACCACTTCGTAGCCGCGCTCCCTGAGGAATCGCAACTGCGCCTCGAAAGTGGTGACACGTACCGTCATCGAATCGTTTACGGCCGCCGCGAAGCGATGGTAGACCAGAATCGGCACTCGCGTACCCGGCGTTTGCGCGTGTGCTCCGAAAGCGAACCAGCACACGCCAAGAAGCACTGCGCGCCACCATTGGTCGCTGAAGCGGATGCGAAAGCGGGTTGCGGTCAGCGGCATGAATGTCCCATTTCAATGGCCAGGTGGCGCTTCATCTGGCCGTCGCACGGCATTGCGCTCAATCGGCACCGCTGCGCCGTCCAGGACATCGAGTCGGGCCAGTAGCGCTGACGCCCGCGCGGCCACCGGACTCGGTGTGTCGGGCCGCATTGCCACGGATTCAACGCGCGTGCGCCAATACGTTGGCTCAAACACAACGTGCGACGAGGGACGGGCTTCACGTTCGAGTAGTCGTTCGAGCATCCCGATCATGGAAGTGAGATGCGCGAGATCACGTTCATCAAGGTGGATTGGCACCATATATTTGACGGGTCTGATGGTAACTGGGCGGTGTCGTTTGAAGTGATCGCGACGCCACGGCGACATTGCTCTACCTCTATCAGAATAGGGGTGTGCTCAAACGGCCGGTTGATCCCCGTCAAGTGCACGCGATCAAAAGCGCGCGGGCAGTGCAAGGAGGGCCCCGTCTGGGCATTCCGGACGGGCATGCGGACCGCGATGGCGGCCGGTTGACATGCGTCAATTTTTGAAAAGGCGGTGCGAAGAGAATCAAATATCGAAACCAGTGCGCCGAATGTAACGCCTACATGGAGAACGGATCATGAGTACCGTGTCCGCCGACGGTAAAGCAGGTTGCCCCATTAAACGGGTAATCATCGCTGTCGACACGTCGCCAGAGTCGGCGCGTGCGACGGCTTACGTGCGTCACATGATGCTGCCGGGCGCTCGGATCCGGATTGTGAGTGTCGCTGAAAATCCCCGCGTCATTCTGCCCCTCGGGTCGATGACGGATGCCGAACTGCAGCTCGCGCGGAACGAGTTGGCCCGCGATGCCGCCGAAGGCGTGGCGCGTGCAAAAAATATATTCACGAATGCCGGCGTCGACGTGGAATCGGACGTCATAGAAATTTCGAGGCAAGGCGGCTACACCGCGAACGCGTTGATCGACGCCGCGGCTGAATGGAAGGCGGATTTGCTCGTCGTGGGGGCGCGTCAGCATCACGGCATGCTGCGCTGGGTCGAAGGAACCGTGTCGGAATCGGTCACCACGCAGGCGCCGTGTTCCATTCTCATTGTGCCTGCCAGCTACGAAGCCCCGATCGAGACGTCGCCGCAGCGGATACTTTTCGCGCTGGATGGGAGTGCCGCTTCGCAGGACGCGTTGAATTTCGGTTTGCGGCTGGCTACGCCCGAATCCCGCCTTCGTGCGATCTATGTGATAGATCGTGCCGTCCGGCTGACCGATCTCGCGCCGGTGCGTGTCCTCGAAGAGGCCTTCGTCCAGGAAGGAAAAGTGGCTCTGGCGGCGGCAGCGAGGGTGTTTGCCGGACTGTCGAATCAGGCTGAGACCGCGTTTGTCAAAACGGCGCAGATACGCGACGACGTACCGCATGCGATCGTCCGCGAGGCAGAGGAGTGGCGTGCGGACCTGATGGTCGTCGGCACTCACGGACGGCGCGGCGTCGCGCGCTGGCTCCTCGGCAGCGTGGCCGCCCGGACCGCGCGCCTTGCTCACACGCCGTTGCTGCTGGCGCGGCCGGGCCCCGGCGCGTGAACGGGTGGAGGACATCGCCTGAATACGCGCCATGTGAACGCGGATAGCGCCGGGCCGACTCCGGGCGTTCACGAATCTGGAGGTCTTTCCGACATGTCGATCTTTAATCCACGCCTGCTGCGCATCGCTATGGCCTTCGCGTTACTTGGTGTGAGCGCCGCGACTACCGCGCAAGCGCTGCCCGAGGCGGTCAGCCGCAACGGCGTGCTGTACATGACGGGCGGAATTGGCGAAGACGAGGCGAAGACATTTCGCTCGCTTGCGCCTCGGTACAGTCTGCGCATGACGTTCACCGCCGCCGCAGGCAACTATCTCTCCGATGTCGATGTGACGATTGCAGATGCGTCGGGCTGCGCCGTTCTTAACACCCTTACCGAGGGTCCGTTCCTGTTCGTGATGCTCCCCGCCGGGCGCTATCGTATCGTCGCGCATGCCGGGCGCACGAAGGTTACGAGGGAGGTTGAGATTCGGCGCCGCGGTGGTGTGGAACTTCGCATTGTCTTGCAGGAGCGCGCGACCGGCGATGCGCAGGCGAATTGTCCGCATTGCCACGCGTCAGTGCGGCGTCGGGGCGAACCCTGATCGTGGTGACTTCTGGCCCCGCGTCCGCAGCGACTATCGCTGCCGCGCCGCCGTCCACTGCGCCCTCGCCAAGGGCAGCAGGTGGACTAACCCAAGCCGAGGTCAGTGCGTTGCAGGCGCTACATGGCCGCAATGCGATCGCACCCGCCAATCGTCACCTCTGGTGGAGCACGATTCGCGGCGCGCTGACCGAGGATATGTTCCTGCTACTGCTCATCGCGAGCGGTCTGTATGGTCTCGTCGGCGACATGGCGGAGGCATTGACGCTGCTCGCTCTGGTCGCTGCCGTGCTGCTGCTCACAGTCGTCCAGAGCCATCGCACGGCGAGCGTGCTCGAAGCGCTGCGCGATCTGTCCGCGCCGCGGGCCCAGGTACTACGCGACGGCCAGCGGGAATACGTGCCGGACGGAGTTGGTGCCCGGCGACATCGTCTTTATCGAGGAGGGCGCGAAGGGTGCCGGCCGACGGCACAGTGACGGAAGCTTCGCGACCGCGATCGACTCACCAGTCAGCAATGATTCGTCGACACTCAGTTCGTGTGCTAGTTTGCCGGTTTCCCCAGCGAATCGCCGGTCGACGTGTCGCAGAGCCGCCTGATTTCGGGTTCGATGGCGGTGCGCGGTCAGGGCCGCATGTACGTCACGGCGACGGGCGCGCAGACCGACCTTGGCCGACTCGGCACGCGTCTTGCCACCGTCAGCGAACCTCCGTCTCCCCTGCAGGCGGAGATTCGGGGTTTTGTCAGGCGTTTCGCAACGCTCGCGGTGATCATCTGCGTGCTTCTCGTCTTCGCCTATCGTTGGCGAATGGGTGCGTGGATACCCGGCCTGCTGGCCGGCATCACGCTTGCGATCGGAATTTTGCCCGAAGAACTGCCGGTGATATTCACTGTCTACATGGCGCTCGGCGCGCGCCGGATCGCGAGAGTGGGCGTGCTGACACGGCGTCTGAGTGCAATCCAGACGCTTGGGCAAACCTCGGTGCTGTGCGTCGACAAGACGGGGACATTGACACAGAACCGTATGTCAGTGCGCGCACTCTATGCCGGCGGTGAGGAGCAGTGGCTAAAGGATGGCACGGTCAACATCGGCCCCGCGTTTCATGAACTGCTGGAGTACCTCGTTCTCGCAAGCGAAATCGAACCGCTCGACCCTATGGAGCGTGCGTTCCACGAGACAGGCCGTTCCTGCCTCGCTGGCACGGGCCGGCTGCACGAGCAATGGTCGCTCGTGCAGGAGTACGCCTTGACACCTGAACTGCCCGCCATGTCGCACGGATGGGAGACACCCGAACTCGATCACAGGCCGGTGGCGTGCAAAGGTGCGCCCGAGGCGATCTGTTCGTTGTGTCACCTCGAGTCCGGCGACGCGCGAGCGCTGATGGAGCGCGCAACGCATATGGCGGAAAGCGGCCTGCGTGTGCTCGGCGTGGCCCGGGCGCGTCACCATGGCGGAGGATGGCCCGAACAACAGCGCGACTTCGAGTTTTCGCTGGTGGGGCTGGTCGGACTGCTGGACCCCGTGCGCCCGGAGGTGGCAGGGGCGGTGGCGGAACTGACAACTGCGGGTGTAAGGGTCGTGATGATTACCGGCGACTATCCATCAACGGCGCGGGCCGTCGCGACGGAGGCCGGAATCGACAGCGCCCGAGTCATGACGGGCGCTGATCTCGAGGGCATGGACGACGCCGCGCTGCAACGCGCCATCGACAGCGCAAGCGTCTTCGCTCGGGTAAGGCCGGAGCAGAAGCTGAGACTTATCGACGCGTTCAGGCACGCGGGTGAGATCGTCGCGATGACAGGCGACGGCGTCAATGATGCGCCCGCGCTGAAAGCGGCGCATATCGGCATTGCGATGGGCACCCGGGGTGCCGAGGTGGCTCGCGAGGTCGCTTCTCTGGTGCTGCTGCGCGACGACTTGACGCCGATCGTGTCGGCCCTGCGGCTCGGCAGGCGCATCTATGACAATCTGAAGCTGGCTGTGGCGTACACGATTGCCGTACACATTCCGATGATCGCTGCCGCGACGGTACCTGTTCTGGCCGGCTGGCCGCTCATGCTCGCGCCGGTGCATATCGTGTTCCTCGAAATGATCATCACGCCTGTTTGCTCGATCGTCTTTGAGAACGAACGGGAGAGCCGTTCACTCATGCGTGATCCGCCGCGGCGAATCGGCGAACGGCTGATGTCTAACCGGACGCTTGCGCTGAGCATCGCGGTTGGATCCGGGGCCGCTCTGATCGTAGTTGGCGTGTATGCGTCGCTGTTGGAACGCGGATTGGAGGCCGTCGATGCCCGGACGGCGGCCTTCCTGCTGCTCGTAACGGGCAATATCGTGCTGATGTTTGCTGTGCGCGCCTTGCACCGGCCTGCGGGGCGCCGTACGCGCGGAACGAACCCCTACGGATGGGCCGTCGTGCTGGTTGCAGCGCTCAGCTTAAGCGCGTTGATGATGTGGCCCGCACTGGCTCGGCTGTTCGGTCTGCGTCCGTTGCTTGCCGTCTGGACGTGAATAGGTCGGTATCAGGGAGGCGCAGAGTCATCACCACGCTTGACCTTAATCAATCGCATCGCGCAGCGGAGCATTAGGCTGAGTGTGCGGCGCATTTTAGGTCGTACAGCAGGGGCTATTTTCTGATATTCGCTGCGCCGAATCAGTAGGCAGGAGCGCGTCTTATCCCGTTGCGTCGTAATTTCGGAGGGCAACAACCATGAAGCCGGACAGTCAACTGAAGCAGGAAGTCGAGGACGAACTGATGAGCAGTCCGGCCGTCGACGCAAACGGGATAGGCGTTGCCGTAGTCGACGGCATCGTTACTCTCACCGGACACGTTCCGGACTATGCGACGAAAGTCGCAGCGGAAAAGTGCGCGACCCGAATCGCCGGCGTCGTCGCGGTGGTCATCGGCATCGACGTGAAACTGCGCGAGTCGGAGCAGCGTACCGACGAGGACGTCGCCCTAGGCGCGCGCGCCGTTCTCGACTGGATGGCGGGCCTCGAGGAGAATGCGATCAAGATCAAGGTGGAGAAAGGCTGGGTGACGCTGAGCGGCGAAGTCCAGGACGGCTATCGCAGCCGCATTGCGGAGAAAAATATTGTCCACATGCGTGGCGTGACGGGAGTCACGAACAGCATCAGGATCCGGGGCTCGGCGTCCCCGCTCGACATCGAGTACAACATCCGCAAAGCCATTCAACGCCATACCGATCGTGAGTTGAAGCATGTGGGCGTCGAAGTCGATGACGGCCGTGTGATTCTGTCTGGCCGCCTCAGTTCGACCATTGAGCGCTCAATCGTGACGGGGGCTGCGCGCTCGACGCCTGGCGTAAAGGCGGTTGTAGACCGTCTTGTGGTCAGTTGACGACGCGGTGCGTTGACGCCGCGCTCACTACCATGTCCGGCGGTTTCATACGCGCCGCTTAAGTTCATGGTGACGCGTGCCCGGCATCCTTCCGCAGGCGGCCCCTATCCTGTCCGTGTTATCACTGAAAACCGGGCAGCCCAATTTGCCCCGCCCTTTGCGGCACCCGGCGCACCCGGTCAACGTTGAAGCCCATGCGGGCAAGCCGGTTGAGCATGTCCGAATAGGCGGTTTCGTCGATCGTCGGAGTGCGCGCGAGCACCCATACCATGTTGCCATCGGCCATGCACCGGATTGTATAACGATAGTCGGCGTCCACATACGCGGTGACGACCACTACTTCGAACGGCCAGATCAATCCCACCCGCCATGTGGTGTCACCGGTTCCAGGCATGACCTTCGCCACGAAGTGGCTTCCCGTGACGGGCTGATCGAAGCTGTGACGCCGGCCAAGGTACCTGTCGTCGATTTTGCCGTCGGCGCGCAACGTCCACTCATCGTAACTGCCAACGTAATCATGCTCGCTGAGAAACGGTGTGTCCGCGATAACATACCACTTTCCCATATACAGCTTGAGATCGATCGGCGGACCTGCGACGCATGCCGAGCGCGACGCCGTGACCGCGGGATCGTGCGCACACCCTGCCACCCAGATGGCGAACGCGGCGATGCACGCTATTGACCTGTGCATAGTGGTCTCCTGCTTGGTTCAAGGTGGTTAGGAACGACACGCGTTCCACCAACCCGATCATTCGACCTCATTTCCCGGAGACCCGATTGACAAGGGTCAACCGGATCCGAAGCCGCCCGCGAGACCACGCAGTCTGCCAGCGCGTCGAACGCGACTCGAGCTATCTGGCAGAAGGTTTTGCGAAGGCGCATACCAACCGGTCATGATTGACCGCGGCGACGGGCCGGCACCACCGCTTCAAATTCATGCCGCAAGACACACATGCACGCTGGTCAGGTCAAATTCCGTGGCGATCGGCAGCAACCTGTGACGCCATTCCCAGCCGCCGAATATGTCGTGGACATTTTGCAGACAACTCAACAGCGCGATCGTCCGTTCATCGTAGACGTTGATCCTTGCCTGCAACAGCGCCCTGCGCAGTGCGGCGATTCCGGCATCCATATAGGAGGACCGTCCGGTCGCTGCGGACATGAGATGGCGTACGCGGCACGCCTTCCATGGCAGACGTGTAGCCCGCCGCCCGGATAAAGCTGCCGACAGGACATCCGCCACACGGTCCTCGATACGCGGGTCCGCCTCTGGGCAGGAGAGGTTGCGCGTCGCTGTTCGAAGAGATGGTCGACGGCGCGATCAAAGATTTCCTGACCGGTCAAGAAATTAACGGTTCGCATGATATGTCTCCTGCACTGGGACGACGAACGCCCTCGAGGAATCGCGGCGGCCGGTTAATTCCAGTATTGTCGACAGAACCACGCGGAGAAATCAGTACAGCAGGAGATTGACGAAGGATTGACGGATCGCGGGTAGGATTTATCTGACGTGCCATCAGGAGTAATCCTGCTGTGCCGTCTGCTAGCGGCCGCGACACCTTCCCCGCAGTCCCGTGCAGGAATGAACCGCCTTCGTCAATGGACTGGATAGTCCGCTAAAGTGAACTATTTCCTTGCGAAGGCGTGGATGAAGACAGGCTAGCCCGAGAATGAGGAACGCGCCTGGTAGCATTAAAAGGCCAACGAGTACTGTACTTCTCAACATATCGCCTCCGATCCCGATTCGTTTCGCCACGGATCGAGCATAGAGTTCATTCGCTGTGAGAGATTGACGTGCGTCAAGGCTACCGGCGCACTCGCCCGATTGAATTCGACAACGCCTCATCACGCCTGCGTGCCTGCTTGCGCAGTGCGTTTTTCGCAATTCGAACCAAAATGCGAGCCATGAAGCGCCCCGGTCTGAAACCTTAGATAGCCGTGATAGCCAATGAGCAAGCGGGTTGACTCATGTCAATGTGGAGGACGAGTCAAGCAATAGAGTGAAACGGGACGTTGTCAACATGCGCCAATCCGGACGACCCACTGGCAGGGGACATGACGCGTCCGCGAAAGTACTACCAATCGTTTGAGGAAACATGCCTGTCCACAACGCAGACATCGGGGCCGTTTTCACCGAAATCGCTGATCTGCTCGAGATCCAGGGCGAGAACCCATTCCGCGTGCGCGCGTACCGCAATGCGGCACGGTAGTGGGCGAACTGAGTAGGAGAAGAGCTCGACGTGATGAATTCGTGCGCGAGTTGATGGCTGCGAGGCAGTGAACCGCCGGGTCGGAATAAGGGCCATCATCGCACCAAGTGCCACGAGCAACGTCTTCATCACGTGACACCACGCGTCACATCGGCTTGGCCTGGTATCGATCCCGCGGCATTTGCCGCGATTACACCGGCGCCTTTGAGAAATGCGTGCCCGTCAGCGACAGGTCGAACATCAGGCCTTCCTTGGTCTCGACAAAGCCCACGATGGCATGGCGGGCCGTATTGGTGTCGAACTTGCCGCTCTGACCACTCTTGGCGAAGGCCACAGATCCATCGACGCCGGCCGTCCAGCCCTTGCTGTTGCGGAACCGGTCGAGCGCGTTCTGGGTGAGGAACACGAGGATTACGCTCTTCGATTCGAAACCAAGTTGCGCCCCCACGGACGCGGCTTTTGCGTTGTAGTACGTGTTCGGCGCGCCGGGAACGCGCAGGACGCCGCGCCCATATTCAGCACCGAGTATCGCGCCACCGGCGCGGACGTCCGGAAGAATCAGGACGCCTTTTGCGCTGGCAATCAGTTCGCGGGTTTCGGGTGACTTGGTATAGAGGTGTTCCAGCGCGGCGCTTGCATCGACGTCCGTCTGCTGCAGCAATGCCACCGTGGTCTGTGGTTGTGCCGCGTCCTGCTGGGCGAAGGCGGCGGGCGCGATGGCAGCCGCAACGGCCAGTGCGAGGGCAGAGAGTGTCTGTTTGTTGAACATGGCGAATGTCTCATCGGGCAAAAGAAGGGTTTGAGGTGACGCGGCCCAAGCGCATTGGATCGGAGCGGACCGCATGTCGTGAACGGGCTGATGAAACGATTTTGTGTGGCGTGTCCGGGCTCGCGATTGACGCATGTCAACGGCGACGGGGGAGCGGGTTTTCGTGGCCGGCGTTTTATCCGCAGTGTGTCGCGATGCATGCCACCCAGCCGGCGAGGCGCCTGCTCAAGGCATCGGTTGCGTATCCGAACGACCGCACGACGCTGCCCGCATCGGCGGCGGCCGGAAAAGCCTCGACGTCGAACCGGTGCGTTGCGATCACGCTATGTGTACCGGGGTCGACGAGCCGAACGTCGAGTCCGACGTGCACCACCGGCTTGCCGTCGCGGTATTCGGTCTGAAACGCGCGAAGTTGCGCGTCGAGTTCGAGTGGGGCGCGCAGCGTGCCCTCGTCATCTGCCACGGCGATGAAGCGGTCGTCATTCGCGAACGCTTCCACCGGGCGGGTACGCACCATCGTCGGTGCAGGGTCGCTCCAGCGTGCGCCACGGTTGGCTTCGATCGTATCGGGAGTCGGCATCACGACGATCCTGTTGCCGGCCAGTGTGGCACCGATCGCGACGGTGCGGATGCGCAGCAGCATTGGGGCTGCGGCAGGCGTGCCGGCGGCCGGTGTGACGGGAGCGCCGTCTGCGGCTGTGGATGCCGACGAGGTGTTGTCGACGTGTTGAGCCATTGGCAACCCGTACACGTCCGGCGTGCGTGCGGGAAGCAGTGCGGAGCACGCGGCAAGCGCGCCGCAAAGAATAAGACGCAGGGCCGTCCCGGGCAGGTTCATGGCGAGAACTCGCGCAGCTTGTCGCGACCGAGCAGATAGGCGGAAGGATCGTCCTGAAGCTGCTCGGTCACCGCGCGCAGCGATGCGAGCGTCGCACGCAGCTCGGCAAGCGTGGGGCCGAGCTGATCGGCTGCGCCGAGTCCGGTATTGACCGACGCGCGGTTGGCCTGGATCAGTTGGTCGATGCTATCGCTCGTGCGTGCGAGTGAGGCGGTCAATTGCTGCACGTTCGCCAGAATCTGTTCGCCATGTCCCGACGCGAGCACATTGCCCTGTTCGATCAAACGGTCGGCGTTCTTCAACGCATGGTCGGCGTCGTGCGCGCTGGCCGTGATCGTCGAGAGCATCGCATGCATGTCCCCACGCTCATTCGCGAGTGCGCCGGCAACCTGTTCGATGTCGGCCAACGTGCGGTCGATCCGCGCAGTATTCTCCGGCGAGAGGACCCGCTGCGCCGCGCGCAGTACGGCATTGAGGCTGCTGACAAGATCTTCCCCGCCTTCGGCGAACGTCGACAGCGCGGAGCGCGACGCGACGATGACGGGCATCTCGCCATGTGATGCGGTGAGGCGTGGACTTTGAGGCGTGCCGCCGCTCAGCTGGATGACCGAGGTGCCGGTGATCCCGGTCATCGCGAGGCGAGCCTCGGTGTCGCGCTTGACGGGTGTCTTCCCGCCGGCGCGAATCAGCGCATGGACCTGGCGCGGATCCGTTGGGTCCAATGTGAGCGTGACGACGTCGCCGTCGTTGACGCCGCTGTACTGCACGGAACTGCCTTCGAAGAGACCGTAGACGGATTCGTGGAAGATGACGTCGTAGTACGTGAAGCCGCCGCCCGTCGGTCCCTTCGCGAGCCACAGTCCAAACAGCATTGCCGCCGAGACGATCGCGACCGTAAAGATGCCGATCAACACATGATGCGCTCGCGTTTCCATCTCAGAGGCCCTCGCGCAGTTGTGGCATCGCAGCGAGTGCGGCTTTGCCACGCGGTCCGCGAAAGTATTCGCCAATCCATGGGTCGGCGTAGTTCGCGACTTCCGGGAGCGGTCCCACGGCAATCACGCGCTGCTGGGACAGCACGGCGACGCGGTCGCAGATCGCACACAGCGTATCGAGATCGTGCGTGACCAGAAAAACCGTGAGTCCGAGCGCGTCGCGCAACGTATGGACCAACTGATCGAAGGCGGATGCGCTGACCGGGTCGAGCCCCGAAGTCGGTTCGTCGAGAAACAGGATCTCCGGATCGAGCGCGCCAGCGCGGCGCGTTTGATCATGCCGCCAGAAAGTGACGCTGGCGCCTTGTCCACCGCGTCGGGCGTCAGGCCGACCAGCGCGAGCTTGACGCGGGCGAGCCGTTCGGCGGCGGGGCGTGCGAGCGCGGTATGTTCGATCAGCGGCAGCGCCACGTTGTCCAGCACACTGAGCGACGAGAACAGCGCGCCGCGCTGGAAAAGAATGCCCATGCGCTCTTCGGCACGCATGCGCTCGTCTGGACGGAGTTCGGCGAGGTTCGAGCCGAACACACGGATGCTGCCAGCATTGAACTCCCGTAGCCCGATGATCGAGCGCAGCAGCACCGACTTGCCGCTGCCCGAACCACCTACCACGCCGAGAATCTCGCCGCGCATGACGTCGAGGTTCAGGTGCTCGTGCACGAGCTGCGTACCGAAACGGTTCAACAGGTCGTGCACTTCGACGACCAGCTCCCGACGCTCGTTAGGATGGTCGCCGTTCACCATCCCATCTCCATAAAAAAGAGCGCGGCAATGGCGTCGAGGAGAATCACGACAAAGATCGATTGCACGACACTCGACGTCGTATGCTCACCGACCGACTGCGCGCTGCCCTCCACGCGGAGCCCTTCGAGGCAGCCGATGCACGCGATCAGGAACGCGAACACGGGTGCCTTGCCCATTCCGATGAAAAAGTGCTGCACAAGGATATCCAGGCGCAACCGGCTCACGAACATCGTCGGCGAAATGCCGAAGCGCAGCATGCAGCCGAGTGCACCTCCGAACATGCCCGACATCATCGCGACGAACGTGAGGATCGGCAGCGCGACGACCATGGCGAACACGCGCGGCAGCACCAGCAGCTCGATTGGGTTAAGGCCCAGCGCGCGCATTGCATCGATTTCCTCGTTGGCTTTCATCGAGCCGATCTGCGCGGTGAATGCGCTGGCGGTGCGACCGGCCAGCAGGATCGACGCAAGCAGAATGCCGAATTCGCGGAGAAACGAGAAGCCGACGAGATCTATCGTATAGATGCTCGCGCCGAAATCGCCCAGCATGGTTACGCCGAGAAATGCGATGACTGCGCCGACCATGAAAGTCAGCAACGCGACGATGGGCAGCGGATCAAGCGCAGTCTGCTCGAGCTGCGCGACGACCGACGTGATGCGCCAGCGTTTCGGGCGCCACGCGGCGCGCACCAGCGACTCGAGGACGAGGCCGATGAACCCGACTAGCGTGAGTATGCGCTCGGCAAGCCGCAGAACGGCGGCGCCGATGCGCTCGGGCAGTTCGATCACGCCGTTGCGTCGTTGTACGATGGGCTGGTCCGGGACTTTCCCGACGGCGAGTGCAACCGCGTCGAGGAGGGCGAGACGGTCGCGGTCGAGGCCGGCGGCGTCGTGCAGCAGGCTTCGCAGGCGTTCGGGGCCAAGCGCCTGTGCAAGCAAGGCGGCGCCTGCCGTGTCGAGTCCGCCAAGCCGGGAGAAATCCAGCGAGCTGATGGCGCCCGGTGCGACCGGATGCACGCTCAGCGCATGCAGCGTGTCGTAATGCGGCAGCGTCCAGTTACCGACGATCGCCAGCACACCCGTTATGGATATATCGAGTCGTTGGGAGGACGAAAGGGACATATCGGGCACGCTGGTCGAAGGGACGGAACGAGACTCAGTCCAGTATTGCCCCGCGCATGATCCGGATACTGACATGCGTCAAACTTTGGGGCCACGTGGTGGGATGCACGAGCCGTTGAGTCAGTCCATATGAACGACCGAAGGCCAGATGAAGACGTTGAATCCGGCGTTTGATCGTCGCGGCGGCGCCGCTGGTTTTGTTGTTCGCGTGTGGTTTTGTACAGTTCTCGGGTTGGTGCATAAGATCGCGGTGATCCATCACTGGCCGCTCGCACGACGACCTGCCAGTCGGTGCCGTGTTTTTCTTCGGTTTTGCGATGGTGCTTTTCGGCCGAAGTGTGCGGGTACTGGTTAGTACGCGCTAGTGACTCGTGGTGCTGGTTGAACCGCGTGCCTGATTGGGGATGCCCAGGTTAACGATCCGCGTTAACGCCGGGTCGCGTGACCTCATGAACGACGCTGCCACATCGCATCTCCCGGTCTCGTCCGCTCGAATAAGACCTTGCGAAGCCGCTAGGATGGGTGCGGCTCAGTTGCATTTCCGTTGTGGGCAAGAATGAAATCTGCTATGCGGGGAGCGATTTCAGTACGAAAGCGTGAGCCGTTAAATACGCCGTAATGTCCCACGCCGGGCTGGAGCCAGTGTAAATGATGCGGCGGCGGGATACTTGTGCAAAGCTGATGAGCAGCCTCTGTCTGACCTACGCCTGAAATGTCATCGTGCTCGCCTTCGACTGTCATCAGCGCAACGCGGTGTATCTGTGACGGGTCGACCGGCAGCCCTCGATGCATCATCTCGCCTTTGGGTAGCGCATGACGAATGAAAACCGTGTCGCATGTCTGGAGATAAAACTCGGCACACAGATCCATGACTGCGAGGTACTCGTCATAGAAGTCATGATGCTTTTTAGCCGAGTCGCGATCGCCAGTGATCAGATGGTGGAACAGTTTCTGGTGCTCTTCCATATGCCGGTCAAGGTTCATGACCATAAAGCCGTAGAGCTGCAGGAAGCCCGGATAAACGTCGCGCATAAAGCCCGGATTGGGGAAAGGTACTTTGGCGATTACGTTTTGTCGAAACCATTCAAGGCCGCGCTTCCTTGCAAGCGTGTTCACCATGGTCGGATTAATTCGCGTGTCGATGGGACCACCCAACAGTATCATCGAGTGCGGGACTGCCGGGTCGCCGGCGCTCTCCATCAGAGCGATCGCAGCGAGTACGGGAACAGAAGGCTGGCATACCGCCATAACGTGTACGTCTCCACCCAGAAGCTGGATCATTGCGATCACATATTCGATGTAATCGTCTAGATCGAAGGGCCCTGCAATGAGTGGCACCATTCTCGCGTCTATCCATTCCGTAATGTAGACGTCGTGCGTCGGCAGAAAGGCCTGGACCGTTCCGCGAAGTAGCGTCGCGTAATGGCCGGACATTGGCGCCACGATGAGCAAACGCGGTTGGGGCTGGGGCGTGTGATCCAAAGACCGTTCGAAGTGAAGCAGACAGCAGAATGGTCGTTCCCAGACGGTAGTGATACGTACCGGAACATGCTTGCCGTCAACGGTCGTCGATACAATGTTCCAATCGGGCTTGCCATAGCGGCGCGTCGCGCGCTCGAACAGATCGAGAGCTGTGCCGATTGTCCTGCCTTGTGGCGTAGTCGCGATCGGGTTCATCGGTAATCCAAGGAAGCTTTGGCAGGCCCGCGTCCATGCCCGTACCGGACCGAGCATCGTGTGGGCCGTTTCGTAGACCAGGTATGCGAGTGCTGCCCGAGTCAGCGCCGGTTCGCCCGACTTTTCAGGACTGTTGCAAAACTCGCCGATAATGGGAGCCCCGCGCCGGGGACGCACTGAGGATGCCAGGTTTTTCTCATTCATTAGTTCACCTCGAAGTGCCCATGCTGCCTGTCTTGCCGGACGGCCAGGTTACCTGATTACATGCGTAGCCGGGATGTCTCGTGCGTTGCGGTGAATTCCGCGTTTGGTGAAGAACATTTACTCAACGACGGAACGCGGATCAAGCGGTCGTGTCGTTGCTGAAATCCAGGATTTTAAGCGCACCGCGTGCAGCAACCCATGCCTCGTTAGTCGGCTCAACCAGGACGTTGACGCGGCTATCGCCGGTCGAGATGGTCGGCCGGTTTGCATTGTTAGCCGCGCTGTCCAGCCTCACGCCGAGCCATGTAAGCGCCGCGCATACGCGTTCGCGCAACGGCGCGCAGTGTTCGCCAACGCCCGCAGAGAACACCAGCATGTCGAGTCCGCCGAGTATCGCAACGAGCCCACCAATTTCGTGAACGATCCGGTGGACATATAGCGCAAGCGCATCGCGCGCGCGCATATCCTGGGCTTCCTTTTCAAGCAATTCACGGGGGTCATCCGAAAGCCCGGATACGCCCTTAAGGCCCGCTTCGCGGTATAGCAGCGTAGCGAGGTCCCTGTGGGACATGCCGTGCACTTCCATCATGTGCAGGATTACACCAGGATCGAGCGCGCCGCAGCGGGTACCCATCATCAATCCGTCGAGCGCTGAAAAACCCATGGTAGTGGCGACGCTGCACAGATCTTTCAGCGCGCAGAGGCTTGCGCTGCTGCCCAAATGCGCCATGATTACCCGTCCACGCGCAGCATCGCCAAAGCGCTCCGCGATCACAGTGGACAGATAGTCATACGACAGACCGTGAAATCCGTAGCGGCGGACGCCGGCTTCGAACCACTCGAGGGGCAGCGGCAGCAGTTGTTCGCAGCGCGGCAGCGTGCGGTGGAACGCAGTATCGAACACAGCGATCTGTGGGATGCCGGGTAGCGCACGCCGCAGCCACTCGATCGCATCGACATTGTGGGTCTGGTGCAGAGGGGCGAGTGGAATCAGGGTGCACAAATCGTCGAATGCCGCCTCGGTGACGAGCATGGGCGCGCTATATCGTACGCCGCCGTGAACGACGCGGTGTGCAACCGCGACAAGATCGATAGTCCGGCGCCACCCGTCGAGCCAATCCAGAATTGGCGCGAAGGCGGCACGGTACGGATTTGCTCCCGTTTTGGGCAGGGCTCGCGGGGTCTGGTCTCCGGCGAACAGGATCGACGGCGCGCTGCCAATACCGACAATTTCGCCGGCGGACAGTGGACTCCGGGGCAGCTCGCGCAGGTCTGGCGTGTGTGCAACCACATGCGGACATGAGAAAAGCGCGAACTTGATGGTCGACGATCCGGCGTTGATGACAAGGACGGCGCGGGTACGAGAAGGCGGATTCGGCATTGGGGGCCTCGGTGCGACGTGACGCGACGCCGGTTGCGCATCCATGGGCGTACTCACTCACGTCAGGATTTGCACGGTGAGCCGGCGAGGGCGCCGACTAAACATCCGGACAAGTCGACATGCGCGAGCTGATCGGCGTGTCGGCAAAGTCAGGCCATCACAACAGTGTGTCGGGCTGCGCTGAATGCCGGTTGACGCAGGTCAAGCGTTGGAGCTTGACTCGAGGTGGTAGCGTCGATCGTCGGTAACCTGTCGGCACGCCAGCGCTGCCTGGCAATGCGCAGCCCGCAATTATTGCTCGGCGCCTGCTCGATCAAGGCCTGCTGTCGTCCGTCCGGAAAATGGCTTCGCCAGCCAATCAGGAATTGCCGATGCTATTGCATCGGCGGGACGAATCGGCGGCTCACGTATCGGGAACCAGCAGTACGGCACATACGAAGGGAGGCGTGCGCGACATGCATCCACCGCCGGGCACCGTTGTTAGCACGGTCGCCGATGCGAACGATGAGCCGCTGCAATGCCAGCTACGTGTTACTGGCTGCGGTTGTGGATGCGGCGGTGAGAACATGAGGGTGTCTGCTGAGATCGATGGGGTGCTTCGATCAACGCAACCGTCTTTATCAGAGATGAATACCGCAATGGGCTCTGCGCTGAACTCTGGCAGGCGATTGCATGCCCCGTCGCCACGCTGTGGCTCAAAGCCAGACCGGGCAACTCTTATGCGTAAATATTTATAACAGACGCCACTGATGGGACAACTTGATCTGGATCATCCAGATACCGACCGGTCAGGATTTACTATGTCCCACGTGGCAAAGCGGGATCGCGCACCGGAGAGATGCATGAATTCACTCAAAGCGCTGAGGTCGGACGTCGAACAGGCGCCGCATCGGGGGCCGCACCGCCCAGCGGGGCCTATCGACGGATCGTCACTCGGTGCCTGGGATGGAAGATTTCCGGCCGGGCTCATTGATTATGGTTCGGCATGGGCGGATGGCGACACCGTTCTGCATGTCATCGCAGCGTTCGCACCCCCTGTCGACGGCAACTCGCGCCCTGGCAACGCGGATGAAGTGCGCCTCGCCGGATCTTCGTTGCAAGCGACGACAGCGATGCGTCGCACGCAGCTGTCAGCGAGGCTGCCCGCATTGGTGGAGGGCGCGCAATCCTGGGGGTCGGCTACGTGGCATGTTCGCCGCGGGAAAGATTCGATCCGGCAGATCACGATGCCGTGGTGCTTGAGGCTGAACACGCGGGCGACAACATCGGACACGCTATCGGGCGGGCCGCGCAGGAATGCCACGCGGACCTGCTCGTGATTGGCACACATGGTAACCGGCCGACCGGAAAATGGCGCTTCGCCAGCGTTGCCGGGCAGATTTCCGCGCTTGCAGTATTGCCGCTGCTGCTGGTGCCGTATGCGCAAGATATTTGATAGAAGAAGTGGCAAACCGTCAGCCCAGCGAGATTGGCCGCCTATACCACCCGGACCGTCTCAGCCGGGTTTGTGTCGCTATTGCCAATTCAGACTGTGATGCTTTGAGTGGGCTTGCGGAAACTCGTCTGGAGTGACTTTTCAGGTCCTCCGGTCGATCGTCACCATCTGCTAGTTTCATCAATCGGATTACCACGGAGACGAATCATGTTGAGTCCACACGAGTTCGCCACACTGATGCTGATCAAAGCTGGACAGCCGTCGACCTGTCTCGATCGAGTTGAACTGGATGTGCTGCATCAACGGCAACTGATTACGCTGGAACGCAAGCGGAGCGAGTACGTGCAAGCGCGGTTGACCGCGCGGGGTGATTTCATGCTGAGGGCTGTGACGCAAGTTCGCTAGAATGGTTCTGCCAGTGCTGCAAGAAAACGCTTTGCGCGATACCCGCCAAGGCGGGTCGAGCCGGAGTCGGCCTGGCTTTCTGCGAATTTGAGCGCGCTGACACGCAAACTGGTTTGACCTTTGTCAACAACGGGGAAACACGTTAATCCAGACTCGATACATCCACCATGCGCCATTGGCCACAGAAGCTTCGCGCCCCGGGCTCAGGCGCAAGTTAGATAGTTGAACGGGTTGCTGACGTGTGTTCTTGCCGATCCTTCGACAGATAGCGCAGACTGCCCGGACTCCAGCGTGGGAGAGACGGTATGGAGCATTCGCCATGAAGCCCGCCAGTGCAGAGCACGTTGGCCACGAAGCCGCAAGCCGCATTCTGCTTGCAGTGGACTCTTCATCCGCCTCTTTGCGCGCTGCGCACTATGTTCGGACTATCGCGCTACCACAGGCACATGTACGGATCGTGAGCGTAGCTGAAGACCCCTACAGGCTGATTCCGCTGGATCCGCTTGTCGGCATGGATCTCAGTTCGGTGCAAGCCGCACTTTTGCGCGCTGCCGAAGAGGCCGTGATCCAGGCACAGACCATACTGTCAAACACCGGGACCGTCGTCGACGCGAAGGTTATCGACCTTTCGAGGCGAGGTGGGGACGTGACATCCGTGTTGCTTGACGCCGCCCGGACATGGCAGGCGAGCCTGCTGGTCGTGGGGACACGTCAACACCACGGATTTCTTGCCTGGCTGGAAGGGGCCATATCTGAACCACTGGCGCGACTGTGCCGGTGCGCTATTCTTGTCGTGCCTGCATCCTATGAAAGAGAGGTCGAGCAAGGTCCGCGGCGAATACTCTTCGCCGTCGACGGCAGCGCGCCATCGCAGTGCGCGCTCCAGTACGGTGTGCAGTTCGCGCGACCTCAGACCTTATTGCGGGTCGTACACGTGCTTGACCAGCCGGTGGATATGGGCGATTTCGTACCAATTGCTCTATTCGAGGACGTCCTTGTCAAAAAGGGCGAAGCAGCGTTAGCTGCGGCTGGGACGACGCTTGCACGCTTACGTATCACGGCGGAGTCCGCAATGATCAGGACAGATAGGACTAGCTACGATGTGTCCCATGTAATAGTGAAGGAAGCTGATCATTGGCGCGCGGATCTTGTCGTCATGGGTACGCACGGTCGGCGTGGCCTCTCGCGTTGGCTGCTCGGCAGCGTGGCGAGCCGCGTGCTGCGCATTACGCACGTGCCCGTGCTACTGGTCCACCCGGTCGATGGCTGACTATCCTGACAAGCCCGCCACATGGCGAGCAGTATGGCAACCACGACCGGCCCGACGAAAGGTCCGATGAAGCCAAACGCCTTGACGCCGCTGGGATCAGCGCCGCCAGCATGGTGACGACTGTCAGGAGCAGCGGCGGCCACCACGCAATCCCCCAGTTCTGCGAGCGCGCCTTGCACCGTCGCAGTGAGTAAGCACACTTTGGAGAGTTTTGATGAGCAGGAAATCGTTTTCTGACTACGCCAGCGACTCGAACGAGACAACGGAACAGGCGTTGGTGGCATTGACACTACAGATCAGGGAGTTCGTCTAGGCCAGGTCGCTAGATAGCCGGTTTGCTGCGAAACTCGTAAAGCGATTGAAGAAGGAAGCTGATGCCATTTCTCAAAGCGGCAATGCGACGAAGCTTGGGCAGAAGCAGCTAAAGAGGGCTTTCGACTCGGTGGACGAAGTGCTGCGTTACCACGATGCAGCATTGTTAGTCACGGCCAACGCGGCGCTGCGCGAGACGGACAACACCGCCGGTAGTGAGAAGCCTCAGCAACAGCCAACGGAGGGCTGACCAGGCCTCTGCCTGTCAAAAGCGTCCAGATTCCACGGGCAGATACGGTCGCTGACAACCAGGTACATCCTACAACGAGTGCGTTTATCTGAACGTGCTGTGGAAATGAATGCGCTGAGGAAACGGAGCTCGCATCTCCTCGGAAGCCTCGCGCGTCCTCCTCGAAATGCCTGGCCGGCTGACTCAGGGCGTGAAGTGGCCGCCCCCCTTCTGCGCACGTATGCCTGGATTAGCCGAAACGTCAAAACCATCGCAGCAATGTCACACGTTCATCATTCGTCATACTTCGCACTGCGACCGGATTTACCGTCGGAGCTGATCGGTTCCTGTGAGAGATGGTACGGGGACGGTCAGATCACGAAAGTTGCTGCGCCGTATTCGACGGCGGAAGCAGATCGATGACACTCCGTGGGGTCAGGCAGGTGCTGGCCAAGAAGTAGCGTCCGTTCTTCAAAGTCCGATCCCGTTCCGGCACGCGAGATCAGGCCGCTCGCTTGCCCCCGAGGCATCTTATTGGATTGCAATTTGCCCCAGCGGCTGCAAGAAAAGTAATTTTTCACGCGAATGGATCGAATTTGATCGGTATCTTCGCGTTACAAACGACCAGTCGACATGCACCCGCGTAGGAGCAAAACTTGAAAAATGTCTTCCTTCAGGTGCGCGCCATGATCAAGGTCGCGATTTGCGATGCATATCTCGCCACGGGGGATAGGGTCCGGAACGAACTCGCGCGCAGTGGCGACATCGCGTTCGTCGGCAGAGCGTTTGATAGCGACATCATGACGCTTATTCGCTCGACGGAGGTCCACGTCCTGGTGCTGGCATTTGCAGCGCCTGCTGACCGTGGACTCGAACTCATCAAGCGGCTCAGGAGCGAGAAGCCATTACTACGTATTGTCGCCCTGACAGCCTATTCAACCGAAACCGGGGATGCTATCCGAGCGTTCCGGGCTGGCGCGTCCGGGTTTCTCATCAGATCGAGTCCACCCGAGGAGCTTCTTCATGCGATCCGCAAGGTCGCGTCAGGCGGAATCTATGTCGGCTTGGGGACGCCGGTGGACCCCACGGCGAGTTCTGACGAAGCGGCCGGCACCTCGCCGCATCTGCGCCTTTCCGATCACGAATTCCACGTGTTTCTCCGCATTGCATGCGGGCAAGCACTGCCAGAAATCGCGGAGACCCTTGGCACGGACGCGACGGCCATCTGCGAAGAACGCGCAAACATTCTCCAGAAGATGGAACTGCCGAACGACGCGGCCCTCACGCGCTATGCCGCGATACGCAAACTTATCGCAAGGGAATACTTTCGAACCCGCTGAAAACGGAATGGTTACCTTGCAACAGTCGAGTTTTGATTCCGCGCCGCTTCTGGAATGTCTGGCCAATCGCCTTGTAAGACGTCGTGCCACGCAGTCCATGCGAGGAATGCGAGTTTGGACGGGCGGTAGCCAAAACGCAGCTCGTAATACAGATTGAAATCCTGCAGCTCGTATGGTCCTACGATGTCCTCCGAACGTTGTGCGGGTCCGGCGGTGCTGATTCCGGGAATGAGTTCGGGACTGATTCGGTGTTCAGTACATCCTGCAATATCACCTGGAGTTTCTCGCCGCCGAAGCGTGAACGGGACGTCCAGCGAATCAGGTGCGGGATGAGCGTTTTAGGGATGCCGGCATTGACCGCGTAGTGAGACATCTGATCGCCGACGCCATATGTACACCAGCCAAGCGCGAGTTCGCTCAGGTCGCCTGTCCGGACGACAAGGGCGGAGTGCAGATTGGCCAGCCGGAACAGATGGCTGGTCCGTTCGCCCGCCTGCACGTTTTCGAACGTCACATCGTGGACCGCTTCCCCCCGGGAAATGGATGGTCGATGTCTTTCAGCATCTGCATGCAGGCAGGGCGGATGTCGATTTCGTTCACCTGGCAGCCGAGCGTCCCGATCAGCTGCCGGGCCAGACTTGCCGTCCGTTCGCTCGTAGCAAAGCCGGGCAGCATGCAGGCAATGACATGACTGCACGGTCGATGCATCATCTCCATCGCCGCTACACAGACGAGGAGCGCCTGAGCGGAGTCGAGTCCCCCAGAGACGCCAATCACCAGTTTCTCCACGCCAGCGGCCCGCATACGCGTAACGAGTCCCTGAACCTGTATCTCGCAGGCTTCGCGGCACCGGGCATCGAGGGTTGCCGGGTCGGAAGGCACGTAGGGGAAACGGTCGTAGCTGCGCTGCAAAGGTAGGTGACTCTTTCGATCAATGGCTGCGTCCACGCGTATCGTCCTGAAAGCCGTGCATTGGTCGCGGTGCCGTTGCGCTGACTGGCCGACGCTCGTTTGCCGCATACGTTCCGCGCTGAGCCGGTCGAGATCCACGTCGGCGGTGATGAGTTGCGCCGTATCCAGGAAACGATGGGTCTCCGCGAGTGCGGTCCCGTTTTCATAGATCATGCCGTGCCCGTCCCACGCAAGGTCGGTCGTAGACTCGCCGGATCCTGCCGCACTGTATGCGTACGCGGCGAGACAGCGGGCCGACTGACCGCACACGAGTTGTCGGCGATAGTCCGCCTTGCCGATTGTTGCATTCGACGCCGACAGATTGATTAGCAGCGTCGCGCCGGCGAGCGCCACAACGGAAGAGGGGGGAATTGGCACCCATAGGTCTTCGGAGATCTCGACGTAAAAGCGCAGGAGCGGCTGCTCGTCGATCTCGAACAACAATCGGTTTCCGAACGGGATTGAAGACTGGCCGCACAACTCGATGTCATCCTTGAGCGCAAAGTCTCTGGGAGCAAACTGGCGACCTTCGTAGAATTCCCGGTAGTTAGGCAGATAGGTTTTCGGCACGACGCCGAGTATGTTTCCGCGGTAGAGGATGGTTGCGCAGTTGAACAGCAGGTCGCCGATCTGAAGCGGCAGCCCCAGCACGACAATCGATGGAAGATCGCAGGAGGCCGCAAGTACTAACTTTAGCGCGGTCTGGCACGCGTCGAACAGCACCTGCTGTTGCAGGAGGTCGTCGCAGGACCAGGCGGAGAGGCCCAGTTCGGGAAAGATCGTGACCAGTGCATTGCGTTCAACCGCTTCCTTCAGTAGAGCGATGGTCTGATCCGCGTTGAACGCGGGATCGGCCACCTGCACCAGGGGCGTTGCAACCGCAATACGCACGAAGTCATGGCTATGAAGATTTAAGAAGTTGGGGGTCGTTTTCATGACACGGGTCACCGCGTTCAGGTTCTGGATTTCGCACATCGATGGCGCATTCTCCCGCACGGTCAATGGCGCGCTTCGTGGCGATCAGGCAATTACTTTTGTCTGACGCGGGACGTTTATTGCGCCTCCGTTTAAATACGTCACTGCCGATCGCGTGGGGTATTCCGTGAAAATTCCTGTGGCTGGCGTCATGAAGCGTGGGCGTATTCGTCAACGTTTCTGCTGCAGCGTCTGCGCTTTTGCAACGTAGGCCACCACGTTATCAAGGGTTGTCAGACGAGCATAATCGGATTCGGGAATCTCCACCTTGAGCTTTTCGTGCAGACCCAGCAAGAAGTTGAGCCAGTCCATGGAGTCAAGGTCCACCTGAGCGCGCAACGGCCGGTCGGTGCGCAGTGAGCGCTCTTCGATCTCCGGCGCGATCGATTTTAATGTGCTAAGGACTACTGTGCGGATGTCTAAATCGTTCATCGGGACAACTCCTCGGGATGCTGCAGTGTTTCGCGCAGCTCGATCAGGAAGCGTGCGCCGCGATGGCCGTCCGAGACGCGGTGGTCTGCCGACAGGCTGGCGGTCACGGCAGGCACCACCTTCAGGCCGCCGTTCTCGGCCCAGGGCTGCTCCATGATCCGGCCGAAGCCAACCAGCGCGACCTGAGGCGGATAGATGACGCCAAAGACCTCGGTCGCGCCCTCGTCGCCGAGGTTCGTCACTGTTACCGTGGGCTCGGACATCTCGGAGCTTCGCAGTGAACCGGCGCGGCAGCGCCTCACCAGGTCCGCTAGCTCCAGCATCATTTGCGTCAGCGGCTTCGTATCGGCATCCAGCAGTGCAGGCGCAATCAGGCCGCCCTGGCGCAGGGAGATCGCCACGCCAACGTGAACGCTATCCGCCGCATGAAAGATACCCCCGCGGCAAAAGCCATTCAGTTCGGGGAAGCCTTTGAGCGTGACAGCGACGGCCTTGAGCAGCAGCACGGCAGGCAACAGGCGCTCCGCCATGGAGCGCCTCGCGTTCTCTGCTACGAGCCAGGCGAGCGCCGTTCCCATCGGAATCATCTCGGGACACGTAGTAGTGGGGTATTTCGCGCTTGGACCGCTCCATCGCGCCAGCGATAGCTTTCCTCATTTCCGCGGATTTGTCGCTAGGCATGGGGCCTGCTGCCTGGGTCGTCGCCCGCTCGACATCATCGAGCGTCACCGCGCCACCTGGCCCGGTACCCGCAACGGTGTCGATATCGATACCGCATTCCCTGGCATGCTTGCGCGCTGCGGGAGAGATCTTTCGGCGCGACGTTGCCGACAGCGGCGTAGTAGCACCAGGAGGCGTGCGCACGCGTCTTGTGGCGCCGGGCGCTTCGCCGGGTTCGAGGAAGGTTGCCATCAGCGTGCCCACCGCGAACTTCTCGCCTGGCTTGACGATCAGCTCGTCGACGGTGCCTTCCTGCCAGCTTTCGACATCCACTGCGGCCTTGCTCGTGTCCACGACGGCGATCACTTGCCCTTTCTTCACCGTATCGCCGGGCTTCACCTTCCATTCGAGGAGTGTGCCCGCGTCCATGTCCGCACCCATGGACGGCAACTTGAATTCGATCATGCTGTTTCCTTCCGGGAGCCCGAACGGCGTGGGCAGGTTGCGTTACGATGGCAGCCGCGCAGGACACCGACGCGTCACGCGATCCGGTGGTCACCGAGGTGAATATCGGTTCTGCCTCGTCCTGACAGGGAGGGTGGGGCGAGCAGGGCATTCATGCGAACAATTGTTTCGCTGTGACGATGATTTTGTCGACCTGGGGCAACGCTGCCTCCTCCATATGTTTCGCATAGGGTATCGGCACGTCTTCCGAGCATACCCGCGCCGCCGGCGCATCGAGCTCGTAGAACGCCTGCTCGACGATGCGCGCCATCAGTTCGGTGGCGAGGCTGGCGCTGCGCCAGCACTCATCGACGATCACTGCTCGGCGGCACCTGGCCACCGACGCCATGATTGTCGCGTCGTCCAGCGGGCGCAGAACTCGCAAGTCGAGCACCTCGGCCGAGATGCCATCCGTGGCGAGCGCCTCGGCAGCCTGCACAGCTTTAGGGAGCGAGCCGCCATAGGCGAGGATAACCACGTCATTGCCAGCACGGCGCACCTTCGCGGTGCTGATATCCACGCCTGACACGTCGGGCAATTCATCCTCCATGTTGTAGAGCCCTGCGTGTTCGAAGATCAGGACCGGGTCGGGATCGGCGAGCGCCGGCGCCAGCATGTGGCGGGCATCCTCAATGGTGGCCGGGGCAAGCACCTTGATACCCGGAATGCCGGCATACCAACCTTCGAAACTGTGCGAGTGCTGGGCTGCCACCTGGCGCCCGGCACCCGAGGCCATGCGCACAACCAGCGGCACGGAAAACTGCCCTCCGGACATGTGGTGGTAGAGCGCAGCGGTATTCACGATCTGGTCGAGCGCCAGCAGGCTGAAGTTCACGGTCATTACCTCGACGATGGGCCGCATGCCACCCAAGGCCGCGCCGATGCCGGCACCCGTGAAACCGAGTTCGGAGAGCGGTGTGTCGCGGATGCGCTCGGGGCCAAACTCGGCAAGCAGTCCCGTGGACACTGCATAAGTGCCGCCGTAGCGGCCCACGTCCTCGCCCATCAGGAAGACCCGAGGGTCGCCCGCGAGCGCCTCGCGCAAGGCCTCGCGCAGCGCTTCGCGATAGCTGAGACGCCGGCTCATGGAGCTGCTCCCGTTGGCGTGTATACGTCCTTCAACAGGTCTTCGACTTGCTCCCACGTGCCGGCCTCGGCAAACGCAACGGCCTTGGCCACTTCATCATTCACCGCGGCATCGAGGGCGAGAAATTCCTCCTCGCTCAGCTTGCCATCGGCCTTCAACCGTGCGGTAAAGGTGTGGATTGGGCCGCGCGTTTTCCACTCTTCCACCTCGGCTTTCTGGCGGTAGAGCTCAGCGTCGTACATCGAATGCGCACGAAACCGGTAGGTGCGCAGTTCCAGAAATACCGGTCCCCCGCCGCTCCTGACGAGCGCTGCTGCCTGCTTCGCCGCGTCGTGTACCGCGACAATGTCCATGCCGTCTGCCGCCACCGCGGGCATGTTGTAAGACGCGGCCTTGATGCAGAGGTTGGTCTGGGATTCATAGCGCTCCAGTGCCGTACCCATTGCATAGAGGTTGTTCTCGCAGCAGAAGAGCACCGGGAGCTTCCACAAGGCAGCAAGGTTCATGGATTCGTGGAATGCACCTTCGGCCATCGCGCCGTCGCCGAAGAAGCACGCGGTGACACGTCGGCCGGCTTGCATCTTCTCGGCAAGCCCGAGTCCCGCTGCCACCGGCAGTCCGCCCCCGACGATCGCGTTACCGCCGAACAGCCTCGTCTTCCGGTCGAACAGATGCATGGAGCCACCGTGCCCGCGAGCGCAGCCTTCCCGTTTGCCATACATCTCGGCCATCAGCACGCCCATGTCCATGCCGCGCACCAGCGCGTGGCCGTGTTCGCGGTAGGTGGCGACGATGTTGTCCTCGGGTGTCAGCGCGTGTAGCGCGCCGACACCCACTGCTTCCTCGCCGATGTAGAGATGCAGGAACCCGCGTATCTTGCCAGCGCCGTACAGTTCGGCACATTTTTCTTCGAGCCGGCGGATGCGCAGCATGTCGCGCAGCAGGCTGAGTGCGAAGTCCTTATCATAAGGCACCGGGCCGCTCGGCGGCGGCGGGGCTGGGTGGTCGACGGGTGTCATGCGTCGGTTTCCAGTGTCGATGTATCGCCTTCGGGCAAGCCCAGCTCACGAGCCTTCAGCAGCCGGCGCATGATCTTGCCGCTCCGTGTTCGCGGCAGTTGTGCCAGGAAGGCGATCTCCTTCGGCGCAACGGCTGCGCCGAGGCGTTTTCTCGCGTGGCCCAGCAGTTCCATGCGTAGCGCTTCGCTCTGCTCGAAACCTTTGTTCAACGACACGAAAGCCTTGACCACTTCGCCTGCCACTGGGTCCGGCTTGCCGATCACGCCGGCTTCGGCAACGGCTGGATGCTCCATCAGTGCGCTTTCGACCTCGAAGGGACCGATCAGGTGGCCCGCCGACTTGATGACATCGTCGGCTCGGCCGACGAACCAGTAGTAGCCATCAGCATCCCGCTGCGCCAGATCCCCGGTCAGGTACCAGTCGCCGGCAAAGCTTTTGCGGTAGCGCTCTTCGTTGTTGAGATATCCACGGAACATGGATGGCCAGCCACGTTTGAGGGCCAGTTCACCTTGCTTGCCAGGCTCGTTGATCACCTGCACGCTGCCGTCCTGCTGCCGCTGTACGATCGCCGCTTCGATACCCGGCAACGGCCGGCCCATCGAACCGGGTTTGATATCGAAGGCCGGCGTGTTGGCGATCATGATGCCGCCGGTTTCCGTCTGCCACCAGTTGTCGTGGATCGGTAGGCCCAGCGCTTCTTTGCCCCACCAGACCGCCTCCGGATTCAGCGGCTCGCCAACACTGGCAACAAAGCGTAGTCGCGGAAATGTGTACTTCTTTGCGACGTCGGCGCCAGCCCTCATCAGCATGCGGATCGCCGTCGGCGCTGTGTACCAGATGCTCACCCCTTCGTTCTGAAGAATGCTGTACCAGCGTTCGGCGTCAAACTCTTCGCGATCGACGATCGAAGTCACACCATGGAGCAGCGGGGCGATGACGCCGTAAGAAGTGCCCGTTACCCAGCCCGGATCGGCGGTACACCAATAAGTGTCCTCGGCATGCAGGTCGAGCGCATAGCGGCCGGTAGCCCAGTGAGTCGCGACGGCGGCATGCACATGTACCGCGCCCTTGGGCGTGCCGGTTGTGCCGCTGGTGAAGTGCAACAGCGCCATGTCTTCCGCTGCGGTCGGTGTGATCTCGCATGCGTCCGGCGCGTCTGACATCAGCGTCGCCAGATCGAGCGTGCCCGGCACGGTCGTGGTGCCGCCATCTTCCGCTACCAGCAACACGTGCCTCAGGCTCGGCATGCGATCGCGCCAGCTGGCGACCTTGCGATCATAGAGCGCGTCCGTTGTCACCAGTACGGTCCCGGCGCCGAGATTGACGCGCGTGGCGATGGGCTCGGGGCCAAACGCCGAGAACAGGGGCGAAACCACGGTACCGTTTTTCAGGCTGCCGAGGAGGGCGATGTAAAGCTCCGGGATACGGCCCGCGAGAATGAAAATCCGCTCGCCCTTGCCGACGCCAAGGGCACGCAGCACGTTGCAGAAGCGGTTGGTGAGGGCGGACAGTTGCCCGTAGCTGAGAACCCGAGCCGGTGCACCGTCGACAAGGAACCGGAAAGCAACTTTTTCGCGCAAACTGCTGGAGGCATGACGATCCACCGCCTGCCATGCCATATTCAATTCGCCACGCGGCTCGTCCGACAATGCGTTAGCCACGGCCTCCCAAGAAAAGTGGTCTCGTTCGCCTTCGTAATCGGCGAAGTTGGGCGCGGCCCGCAGATCAGCGGCGGTCTTACAGATGATCGATGACGAGTCCATCTTTCCTCTTTCTGGAGGTGCACCCCCGCTGCGGCGCTGCCGACCGTGAGCCGACGGCCTGAGGAGCGTGATCGTGTCAGTCGAAGGTTATGACCATGCAGCCAGAACCATTCATTAAGTCTAGGTATGGTCCCAGGTCGCTCCTTGACATGCGTCAAGCCCGATTCACCGGCAAGGGACCTCCGCGATCAAGGGCGTTGAGGACGGCACCATGGCGCGACAGACGAGGCGCCATCGCATGCAACCGGACGCCCCCCTCTTTAGGCGCGAAACGATGAGTGGTCTTCGAACGGATGGCACGAACCTCAGGTAAGCATCAGATCTGCCGGCGCATACGCGTAGCCGTGCGCCCTTGCCACCGCTTCGTACGTGACATGGCCAGCGCAGACATTCAAACCGGACCTGAGGTGTTCGTCTTCGGCCAGCGCGCGCTTCCATCCCTTGTCGGCGAGTGAGATTGCGGGCCCGATGGTGGCGTTGTTGAGCGCAAACGTGGACGTGCGGGCGACAGCCCCTGGCATATTCGCAACGCAGTAATGGATCACCCCGCCGACGATGTAAGTTGGCTCGGTGTGTGTGGTTGCATGGGATGTCTCGAAGCATCCGCCCTGGTCGACCGCGACGTCGACTACGACCGCACCGGCTCTCATCTTCGCGACCATAGCGCGCGTGACCAGCCTTGGTGCCGTGGCACCCGGAACGAGCACTGCACCGATCACCACGTCGGCGGCCAGTACAGATTCCTCGATGCTGTGAATGTTAGAGTAGAGCGTGGTAATACGATTGCCGAAGATCATATCGAGCTGGCGCAACCGGTCGACGTTCCTGTCAAGTATCGTGACTCTTGCGCCCATTCCAACGGCGACCTGCAGTGCGTGAGATCCGACGACACCGGCACCGATCACGACCACGTGTGCAGGCGCGACGCCCGGCACGCCAGACAGCAGCAGGCCCATTCCTCCCTTCGATTTTTCGAGGTTGGCAGCAGCCGCCTGGATCGACATGCGACCAGCGACTTCGCTCATCGGCGCGAGCAGCGGCAGGGTGCCGCCTGGTCCAGTGATGGTTTCATAGGCAATGCAGACCGCGCCGGATTTCACTAGCGCTGCCGCCTGGTCGGGATCGGGCGCCAGATGCAGGAAGGCATAAAGAATCTGCCCTGGACGCAACATGGCGCGTTCCGCTGCTTGCGGCTCCTTGACCTTGATGATCATGTCGGCACGCGAATAAATCTCGCCTGCATTCTCACACATGGTCGCACCGGCTGCGACATAGGCTTCGTCCGCAAGGCCGATTTCCGCGCCGGCTCGGGACTGAACCATTATCGTATGCCCACGGCTTATCAGTTCCCGCGTGCTCGCTGGGGTTAGTCCCACGCGATATTCCTGATCCTTGATCTCCTTTGGCACACCGATCAGCATGATTCATCTCCCGATATTGGTAGCGCGGATGTTGAACTGACGATATGCGTGTTCAACCATCTGGACCCGATCCCGGATGGATCGCGCAGAATCCGTCGTTGCGTGAGCAACCGCCGGTCGTCGCGCCTGCTGACAACGCAGATTTAAACCGTCGCGAGGACGGCGCCTCAAGCCACGATCAGATGCCCGATGGTCATGTTCCGGGAGACTCGACTAATCGCTGTTGTCGACGAAGCGCGTGCCTTCGGCGCAGACCGCACCGCGCGACGCAGACTCCGGCTCCTTCGCCAGCCTTGGACCAATACGTGGTCGGATGCACGGGGCCGGTGACGCGAAGATTCCGCTAAGGTTCGCTGTCGGCGGCCGTTCGGATCCCGTAACTGTGGCAATGTGTCCAGAATCGCGCGCGACGCTTCCCGCCGGATTGATCTGCGTCAAGCGGATTGAAGGGTCTTTTCAGGCATAGCGGCACGGCCGGCGCGGAAGGGCAGTGGGCAAAGCATGCTTCTCTGTGGATCTACGTTAACCTGAATCTCAGCAACGAATCAGAGGGCGATTCGCGTGAGATATGCTGGAGTAGCCTCGACAATCGCATGCCCACGCGGAGGGATTCCCCCCCGTGCTCCGACGCGAACGCGCATGCAGTGTCCCTCTTGATGTGGATCATGAACTGATGCAATCCGACCTCTATTCTGTGATTAAGCGTTCCTGGCGCCATTCGTTCGGGCGCGATTCAGCTTTGCAGGAGTGTCGAAATGGCAGAGAAGAGAATACTGGTCGTCTATTATTCCCGATCGGGCGTTACCCGCACAATCGCCTTGACGCTCGGCCAGATGCTGGACGCGGATGTCGAAGAGATTCTCGATCGGCGTGACCGTGCTGGCCCGTTTGGGTATTTGCGCTCGCTGGTCGAGGCGATGAATCAGCGTCCCGCCGATGTTGTGCCGGCCAGGAAGGATCCTTCGTCGTATGAGTTTGTGATCGTCGGAACCCCAATCTGGGCCGGATCGCTGGCATCGCCGGTTCGCGCCTACCTTATCGCGAATAAATCAGGACTGCGCCACGTCGCGTTCTTCTGCAGCCTGGGAGGGCGTGGCAGCGAATCCGCCTTTGCGCAGATGCGCGCGCTCGTCGGCAGCCCGCCTGTTGCCCAATGCAAGATAACTGCACGCGAAGCGAAACGTGGCGAAACCAGCCAGTTGCTGGAGGATTTTGTCAGCAAGGTACAGCGCGCACTCGCCGAGCAGCGAGGGCCGGAAAAATCGCCATGTTGATGGAGTCGGCGGCGTGAGGTTCACATTGGAGGCGGACATGGCGCATGCTGAAACCATTAACAATGGATTTCAATACTCAATTCGGACGCTTGCGAAACGCGACTGCATGTACTGACCGAGGGGTTAGTTTGCTTAATCGCGCACAGATGGCCAATGAATGTGCGTACCTCATCGCCGGATGAAAAGCGCAAAAAAGACTAAAGAATCCCCCTCAGGCACAGGGGCAAAGGCTCGCTGGTGTCTTCTCGCCCCCTCACATCGAAGGAGGTTGTGATGGAACTTCATTTTCACGAAGGCCAGTTCAAGCGCCGAACTCCGGATTGGTGCGCAGCAACAGTCTCGGGCATGATCGCGGCAACTGTTCTGATGTGTTCTGCCATAGGTGTGATCATCGCAGATGGCGGGATCGTGTGGGGAGCGATCCGCATGGTCGCAGCCATTGTGATGGGAGACAGTGTGTTCGTGGAGCCGGTCTCACACAATATCGCAGTGCTGGTAGAGGCGCTCACTGTTTACCTGGCGCTGGCGATCGGGTATTCACTTGTTCTTGCCGCGCTCATTGAAGTGTGTAATGTCTACTCCGACTTGTTAATGACGTTGATCGTTGGGGCAGTGTTCGGTGCATTTCTCTACCTCGTGAATTTCTACGTCATGACAGCGGTGTTTGCGTGGTTCATCGACGCCCGAACGTGGACCAATTTTAGTCTGCACATTCTTTATGGTCTCGTGAACGGGATCTCTTACGTGCAGATCGCAAGGCTTCGAAAGTCGCGACCAGTAGCCTAGCTCCTGAGCAACGCGGGAACTGTTATCGTGCCCTCGGCTGTGCGACCGTAGCCTGCCAACTCCGGACGAGACGTTGCTGACGTTACACGGTAAGTCATTTCAACGGCGTACCATGTGCCGGTACGCAAGGAGCACGAGATGAAGCCGATGCAACGCCATGCCGCGGCCGGTAGCTTCTATCACCTGGCCGGCATACCGCTAACAGGCTGTGCCTGCAACGGTCTGGCCTGCTTCGCCGCCCGTGCGGACAACCCCGGGCGGTGGGCCAGGGCGTGTCAGCAGCGCTCACCCGTCTATTGCCTGGGCAAGTGCTATGCCGCGCCCAGTGACGCCGACCACGATACATCGCCGCACATCGCGGTCCACAGCCGCCGCAGTGTGTTGCTAGAAAATGTGCGCGCGGGCGGTGTGCGTGGGCTGGCCGAATACCAGGAACGTGGTGGTGGCGCGGCGCGCCTCGCCGCGTTGGCCATGCCGCCGGATGATGTGGTCCGACTGATCGACAATGCGCAATTGCGCGGTCGTGGTGGAGCAGGTTTTCCGGCCGGCCGGAAATGGGAAGCCATGGCTGCGCAGCACGCGTCGCCCAAATATCTGGTCATCAATGCAGACGAAGGCGATCCTGGTGCATTCTCAGATCGCTTTCTGCTCGAGCGCGATCCATTTCGCCTGATTGAAGCCGCCACCATCGCCGCCCATGCGACGGGTGCGACGCACGGCTATATCTACCTGCGCAAGGAATACCCCGATGCCGCACGTGTGCTCGCCAGCGCATTGCATGAGGCACGGGCAGCCGGCTGGCTGGATGCGCAATTCGACCTGGAATGCGTGATAGGCGAAGGCAGCTATCTGTGCGGCGAAGAAACTGCATTGCTCAACGCGCTGGAAGGCCGCCGGCCGGAAGCACGAATGCGGCCGCCGCAGCTCACTGAACACGGACTGTTCGGACTGCCGACCTTGGTGCAAAACGTGGAAACCCTGTGCGCCGTACCCTGGATCGTCACACAAGGGGCGGATGCATACGCCGGATTAGGCTTCTCGCAGAGCCGCGGCACCAAGCTGCTGTCCCTCAATTCCTTGTTCCGCAGGCCGGGAGTGTACGAAGTGGAGTTCGGGATTCCGCTCGAGCGCGTGGTCGACGAACTCGGCGGTGGGCTGCGGCGCGGCCAGCTCAAGGGTGTCATGGTGGGCGGGCCACTGGCCGGCATCGTGCCGCCCGCGTTGCTCGGTACCCCGCTGGGTTACGAGGAAATGCAGGCAATCGGTTGCGCGGTCGGTCACGGCGGCGTGATTGCCTTTGCCGACGATACACCGCTGGCGGCCATCGTCGAGGAGGTATTCCGCTTTGGCGCGCGTGAATCCTGCGGCAAATGTACGCCGTGCCACCTGGGCACACCAAGGCTGGCGGCCATGTTCGCCGCCGTTAGCGAAGGCGGGTCGAGGCGCGGCGGTGATGATGCGGCCCAATGTGATGCGCTGCTGGAAGCGCTCGCTGCCACAAGCCTGTGTGGGCACGGGCGCGGCCTGGCCGAGTTCGCTCGCGCCGTGCAGACTCACTACGCCGGGGAGTGGTCGGCATGCTTCGGATAACAATCAACGGCGTCGAGCATGATGCGCGGCCCGGCGCGTGCCTGCTGGATGCCCTGGAGCAGGCCGGTGTGGTGGTGCCGCATACCTGTTACGACAGACGCTTGCCCGCTGCCGGCGCTTGCCGCCTGTGTGTGGTGGAAATCGACGGCCAACCCCGGCCGGTAGCGAGTTGCGCCGCGATCGTCGAGGACGGCATGCAGGTGCGTACTCATACGCCGGCGCTGGAGGCGCTGCGTCGAACCAATCTGGCGCTGATCGCGACGCACTACCCGCCGCAGGCCGTCGTCGACGAACCCACGCGGCCCTTCCACCAGCTGCTTGCCCACTACAACCTGACGGCAGGTGGGGCGACGCGCGGTTCCCTGTTCCGTGACGACAGTCACCCCTATCTCGGCGTGGCAATGGAGCGCTGCATTCATTGCTATCGCTGTGTGCGGATCTGCGAAGATGTGCAGGGTCAGTTCGTTTGGGAGACCTGGCAGCGCGGCGAAGAAACCCATGTTGCGCCGGGCAGGGGGCCGACCTTGCTCGATGGTGGTTGCGTGAGTTGCGGCGCCTGTGTGGATACCTGCCCGACCGGCGCGTTGTTCGACAAGCGCAGCCCGAACAAGCCGATCGACTGGACCCGCACCACCTGCGGTTACTGTGGCGTTGGTTGCCAGATGGACGTGGGCAGCAGCAATGGCGAGGTCGTGGCGGTGCGGCCCGCCGATCATCCGACCAACCGGGGCCACCTGTGCGCGAAAGGTCGGTATGCCTTCGAGTTCAACCATGCGGCGGATCGCATCGTCACACCGATCATCCGCCGCGACGGTGAATGGCAAGCGGCAAGCTGGGACGATGCGCTCGATTTCGTCGCCACCCGGCTGCGCGCGATCATCGCGACCGCTGGGCCGGACGCGATTGGCGTACTGGGTTCAGCCCGCGCCAGCAACGAAGAAAACTATCTGCTGCAGAAGTTTGCCCGCGTGGTGCTCGGCACCAACAACGTCGATTGCTGCGCGCGCGTCTGCCATACACCCAGCGCCAAGGCGCTCAAGACCATGCTGGGCACCGGAGCCGCGACCAACTGCTTTGACGACATCGAAGTCGCCAACGCCTTTCTGCTGTGCGGCGCCAATCCGACCGAGAACCACCCCGTCGTCGGCGCGCGCATCAGGCAGGCTGTCCTGCATGGAGCCAGGCTCGTGGTGGTGGACCCGCGCAGCACCGAACTTGCACAGCTTGCCGACGTTCATCTGGCGGTGCGGCCCGGCTGCAACGTCCCGCTATTCAACGCCATGGCCGCGACGCTGATTGAGGAAGGCCTCGTCGATCAGTCCTTTCTGGCTGAACGGGTGACCGGCTTCGAGGACTTTGCCGCCTTCGTCACGAAGTACACCCCGGAACTGGTTGCCGATGCTTGCGGCGTTGCCGCGGCCGACATCCGTGCCGCCGCGCGCATTTATGCAGCCGCCCAGCCGGCGATGTGTTTTCATGGCCTGGGCGTGACCGAGCACCTGCAAGGCACAGAGGGCGTGATGACGCTCATCAATCTCGCCTTGCTGACCGGCAACCTCGGCAAGTCCGGCGCCGGCATCAACCCCATGCGCGGCCAGAATAACGTGCAAGGGTCAGCGCAGATGGGCTGTGACCCGGCAACGCTGACCGGCTCTCAACTGATCAAGGACGCCGGGTCGCGCTTCGAAGCCGCCTGGGATTGCCGGCTACCTGCCACGCATGGCCTGGATCTGCTGCAGATGATGGATGCTGCGCGTGACGGCAAGCTCAAGGCATTGTGGGCGTGTGGCTACGACGTCTACCTGTCGCTGGCCAACGAAACGGCGACCCGCGATGCGCTGGCGAAACTGGACCTGGTGATCGTGCAGGACCTGTTTGTCAACGAGACCGCACGCGCGTTCGGCACCGTGTTCCTGCCAGCGGCGTCGTTCTTCGAAAAAGACGGCACCTTCATGAACGCGGACCGGCGGGTGCATCGCATCCGCGGCGTCGTGTCGCCGCCAGGCGTTGCCAGGCCGGACTGGTGGATCGTCCAGGCACTCGCTGCCAGGCTCGACCACGCGCAAGGCTTCAGCTTCGATAGCCCAGGCGCCATCTGGAACGAGGTGCGCACGCTCTGGCCGGAGGCCGCCGGTCTGACCTACGACCGGCTGGAACGGGAAAGCCTTCACTGGCCTTGCCCAAGCGAGCACCACCCGGGCACACCGGTCTTGCACCGGACGAACTTTCCGATCGGCAAGACCGCTGCGTTGGCACGAATCGACTTCATACCCACGTCCGAGACCACCGACGATACCTATCCCTTGCTTCTGACCACCGGCCGCACGCTGTATCACTTCAACGTCGGTACGATGACCTGCCGCACGCCTAACGCACAGCTGCGCCCGACCGACACGCTCGACATGTCCCCGGCGGATGCAGCGCAACTGGGGATGGCGGATGGTGATTCGGTGCGCGTGCACAGCCGCCATGGCACGACGGCGCTGCCGCTACGCGTTACCGGCCGTGTCCCACCGGGACAACTGTTCGCCACTTTCCACCGCCCAGAACTGTTCGTGAACCGCCTCACGTCTCCCGTGCGCGATCGGCAGGTACACGCTCCCGAATATAAGGTAACTGCCGTGCGGGTAGAGCGAGCGACGGCCGTAGATGATTTCGGCGCAGTGGTGGAACTCGGAGACCCTTCCGGTTATAGCCGTTGACCCGCGTTTGCTTTCAGACGCGGTTATAAGGGCATTGATTTGCGCATCGCGAATATCGTAGTCAAATAGCGTCGTGACGAGTGGGTATGTCCAGTGGGGAAATGTCACTTAGAACCCGCTCTCCGCAATGGCCTGCTATTGCATCGCGTGCGGCGTCGCGCAGGCCCGCAGCAGCCTTCATGTCCTCTCCCGCTGGTTTAAGAGCGGGGAGCACGGTAACCGTCACGTCGGCTCGCGTTGGCATCCACTGTCCATCCGGAAGCACGATGCGCGTGCCCGCGATTGCGACTGGTATGACGGGCCGATGCGATGCGCAGGCGGCCACAAAGGCGCCGAGACGAAACTGCCGCAGCCCGGCGGATCTGACAAATGTTCCTTCAGGAAAGAAGAGCAGCGAGGCGCCAGCCGTCGCCTGCTTCACCAGTTCGCGTTCGTCCTCGGCCATGCGCTGGTAGTCGACGCGCTCGACGAAACGCGTGCCTATTGCCCGAAGAAAGGGACCCATCAGCAATCCGCCAGCCAGCTCACGCTTGGCGACCATGCCAAGTGGCATTGGGATGGCCGCCAGCAACACAAGGCCGTCAAGATAGCTCGCGTGATTCGCAACGAAGATGGCCGGCCGCGCCACGTCGATGAGATCGACACCGCGTACCGTCACGCAAATACCTGCAAGCCTCAGGGCTAACCGTGCCGCGCGCGATGCAACTACCCAGTTTCGCCTGGTGTCCGGATGCCATACGGTCATCAACCATGTGGGTATGACTATCAGGGTTGCGATCAGCCAGCACCATGCGCCGTAGGCGGTCTGCGTGACGGCGGCTCGAACCCGTCGGCCAATCGGCCGTACGGTGTTCGCTCCGATGTCGAACCACTGAAGCCACGCCGGGCGTGGCAGGAGATTCCCGCGGCTACGCAGGTACAGCTCCAGCGTGGCCGAGTGGCGGATCTTGCCGCTGGATGTTTTCAGAATGCTATGCGGCGGGACGAGAGCGACTTCTTCTGGTGGAGCGCCCAGCAGAGCCACGGAGGCTTCGTTAATGCCCGTGCGCATCGCCGCGAGTGCCTCAGGCGCAGTTTCGCGAGTTTCCGCAATCAGGATCAGGCGATCGGTACCCGTCTCAACGTCAGGCGTTCCACACACTGCGACACAACCGGCGCGCACGCCAGGCAGATGGCCGACGGCCGCTTCCAGTTCATACGGGAAAAAGTGGCGCCCGGCGCGAATCACCAGATCCTTCACCCGGCCAGTGATAAACAGCTCTTCATCGGCCATGTATCCCAGATCGCCGGTATCGAGCCAGCCATCATGAACCAGCCGCGCGGTCAGCTCCGGATTCTGAAAATACCCGCAGGTCGCGGATGAACTTTGAAATTCGATCCTCCCGATCGCTCTTTCAGATACGTCTCTTCCGCCAGCGTCAACGATACGGATCTGGTTGCGGGGTAACGCGCGTCCACATGAAACCAGTTCGAGTACATCGTCAGGCGATTCCGCTTGTGCTGCACGCTGTGAGTCAGCCAGTCGGGAACGACTGATACAGTCGGTCCTCACCCCTCGGCCCGGTTCTGAAAAAGCCAGTCCGAGCGTGTTTTCCGCCAGACCGTATACGGGAGTCAGGGCGGTCCCCCTGAATCCATGGCCGGAAAAGCGTAAGGCGAATGCCCGCATGGTTGGCGCGCTGACGGGCTCCGCTCCGCAGAATGCGAGGCGTAACGAGGACAGGTTGACGCCTTCGAGATCGGTGTCGTCGATCCGGCGCGTGCATCGTTCATAGGCGAAGTTGGGCCCTGCGGTGATGGTGGCCTGGTAGTGGCTGATTGCCTGCAGCCAGCGTGCGGGACGTGCGAGGAACGTCAGCGGGGACATCAGAACCAGCGGGATACCAAAGTAGAGCGGCCCGAACCAGGCTCCAATCAGGCCCATGTCGTGGTACAGCGGAAGCCAGCTTGCGAAGATGTCGTGTTCCTCGATCCCGGCAGTCTGGCCCATCGCCCGGATATTGGCGAGCAGGTTGGCGTGCGTGAGTACCACGCCCTTTGGCGCACCGGTGCTGCCGGAAGTGTACTGAAGCAATGCAATGTCTTCCGCGCGAGGGACATACCGTTCATTGTCCGTCTCGCCCATCAGTTGATCCGTTGCAACGATTTCGCGTAAAGTCGGTACCCGCGCCTTGGCCAGAAGGCTTGCTACAAGCGTGTGTGAGGGCACGATCATGACGCGCGTACGCGCATCCGACAGAATCGCCGCATGGCGTCTCAGATGATCGTCCATCCGCGCGGAGTGCACAGGCGGATACACCGGCACGACTATCGCCCCGGCGAGCAGGATGCCTGCAAAGCAGGCGAAATAGTCGCTGCCGGTCGGCAACATCAGTGCGACCGTGTCGCCGGGGTTCACGCCGAGCCTGCGCAATCCGCTCGATACCCGTAAGGCGGCCTCGTAAAGCGCCGCGTACGTCATCGCAGGTGACGGCGCGTCCTCGTCGAGAAACACGATGTGCGTGCGTTCAGGTCGTCGGGACACGTGCCACTGCAATGCCTCGACCAGCGTTTGTGCGTCAATCGGCGGGTCCAGCGCACCAGTCGGCGCTCGAAGCTCGACGGCGCCGATGGCGTACCCGGGTCGCCCGGATGCTTCTCCTTCGAGTGCGCGCAGTAAATCGCCGGGTGTCACCGCCTGCCCGAACAACGCAAGCGGAAAATGCACGCCGAGCGTCTTCTCGATGCGGGTCAGCAGTTCGGTACGTGCAAGACTGTCGAGGCCGAGATCACGCTCGAACTCGCTGTTCAGCGTGACGCCATGCGGCCTGGATCCCCGTGGACTCACTTCTGTGGCGAAAGCATCGACTATCTCGAGCATCCTTTGGGCGTCGGTCGATGGGCGGCGGGTGACGTCTTCGTTCATATCGCACGACTGCTTCAGCGTCGGGATTCCAGCATAGGTGTGATGGGGTGGAGAACGCTTGATCGTCGTCAATCGCGGAGTTGCGCCTGTTGGTGGAATTCAGTCGTCGCCTCCACGATCGCACGTCATTTCCGTCAAATCAGCGCGCGGCGAAGTACCTTGCCGAGCTGGTTCAGAGGCAAGGTGTCACGGAACTCGATGAACCGGGGAACCTTGAAGGCGCTTAGAGTGGCCCGGCAGTGCTCCAGCACGGCAGCGGCCGTAAGATCCGCAGAGGACCGGACGACGAATAGTTTCACGGCTTGCCCGGTCCGTTGATCCGGCACGCCGACTACCGCTGCGGCGCTCACGCCCGCAAGCGCGGACACTATGGCTTCGACTTCCGAGGGATAGACCTTGAAACCAGACACGATGACCACGTCTTTCTTGCGATCCACCAGGACGAGCGTCTGCGCGGAGGTGAGGTAACCAACGTCCCCGGTGCGAAGCCAGCCCTCGGGCGAGATGACTTCTCCAGTCTCGGCGGGGTTCATCCAGTAGCCGCGCATGACCTGAGGACCCCGGACCCAGACTTCGCCGATGACACCCGCGGCGGCCACTGCGTTGTTGTCGTTTCGGATACTAATTTCGGTTGAAGGCAGTGGATACCCCACTGATCCGGAAAAGTGCTTTGCATCCATCGGATTGACGCAGACGACTGGCGATGCTTCAGTCAATCCGTATCCTTGGATGATAGGCACACCCGTTGCAGCCTGCCATCGATCTGCAACTGAAGCCTGGATTGCTGCGCCGCCGCCGATGACGAGACGCAGGCGTGACCAGTCCGCAGCATTGAAATGTCGTTCAGCGAGAAGGGCATTGAACAGCGTATTCACACCTAGCAGGGCGGTGGGTCGTGTGCGCCGCAAGGTTCTGACGAGCGCAGCAAGATCGTGGGGATCGGTCACCAGCAGATTGTGCCCGCCGATTTCAATAAACGTCAGCAGACTAGCGGTCAGCGCGAATATATGAAAAAGCGGCAGTGGCGTGACAATGGTCTGAGGCGCGGAACAAAACGGCTCGCCAAGCCACGCACGGATCTGTGCGACGTTCGAGCTAAGGTTTCGATGCGTGAGCATCGCGCACTTCGGTGTGCCTGTCGTTCCTCCGGTGTATTGCAGCAGCGCAACATCGTCGAGACAGGGGCGGGTGTGGTTTCGCCCGTTCGAATACTGGTGCGACAACGCGGCACCGAATGTCCAGTATTCCCTTTTGGCTGGCGGAATCGAGTCGCGCACCACGCGCTGCACGAAATCAATTGCTACGCGCCTCGGCAGCGGAAGCAGGTCGCCCACCGCGACCGATACAACCGATTTCGCCTGCTTCTCATTGAGGATTTCATCCAGTTTGAAGGCAAAATTCTCCAATACGACCATCGCTGAAACTGCCGCCGTGGCGAGCTGGATCTGAATCTCACGGACAGTGGCCAGCGGGTTGACGTTGACGACGACGAGCCCGGCGTCGAGCACGCCATAGAAGGCGACAACATAGGGTAAGCCGTTCGGCAAGATGAGTGCCACGCGCTCGAACGGCTCAAGTTTGAATTCGTTGACCAGAAAGGCGGAGAAGCGGTGCACATATCGCGCGACGTCCCGGTATTCGAGCGTGTGATTAAACGAACTGAATGCGGGGCGTCCGGCGTAACGCATGCAGGCAGTCTCGAACATTTCGGGCAATGTTCGAACGCTTCTGGCATCGATAGCTGCGACAGGCGGCTGGGACGGGGGGGTGTCCACTGTTTTTGGGCACTTCATGATCGATCGAAACGTTGCCGGATGGGGGAGACGCGCGGACAAAAAGGTCTGCGCATTCAAGGACCGCGTGTCCCTATCCAGCCTGGTTGGCTTCGCGGCGTCCCGGCTGGACGCCCCGGATGCAACAGCAGCCTTGTCCGAATTCCTGTGTACGCGCGACCCGCTTTTGCCAATGGACTGGACAGCCCGCCGAGGCGAACTATCTCCTTGCGAAGGCGTGGATGAAGACACGCCAGTCCGAGAATGAGGAATGCGCCTGGCAGCATTAAAAGAGCAACGAGTACGGTATTCCTCAACATATTTCCTCCAGCACCTGATTCGTATCGCTATGGATCGAGCATAGGGTTCGTTCGCGATGACAGATTGATGTGTGTCAAGGCTACCGGACGGCCCCACGGATCGAATGCGATATAGCCTCATCATGTCTGCGTTCCTGCCCGCGCAATGCGTTCGTCGCAATCGATTTCTGCCGGGGCGCGCAATCGGGCGCTATTGGAATTCGAACCGCGATGCGACGCATGGAGTGTGCCGTTCTGACGCCTTCGAATAACCTCGATAGCCCGTGAGCGAGAGGGTTGACCCAGGTCAACAGGGAGGATGATTCGCGGAATAGAGTGAATTGGGGCGTTGTCAACGGACGTCGATGCGGACGACAAACTGGCAGGGCACATGACTCGCCCGCGAAAGTTCAACGAAAGTACAACCAGTCACCTGAGGGAACATGCCGGTCCACAACGCAGACGTCGCGGCCGTATTCAACGAAATCGCCGAATTGCTTGAGATTCAGGGCGAGAACCCGTTCCGCGTGCGCGCGTACCGTAATGCGGCACGGTCAGTGGGCGAACTGGGACGCAGTGTGCAAACCATGATCGCGCAGGGCGAAGACCTGAAAATCATTCCCGGCATCGGTGACGATCTCGCGGCAAAGATCCAGGAGATCACCGGCGGTGGGACGTGCGCGCTGCTTCAGCGTCTGCGCAAGGCGTTGCCTCCGGATATCACGGAGTTGCTACAGATTCCGGGGCTGGGCCCGAAGCGGGTTCGTGCGTTGCACGAGGCACTCGATATACAGACGCTGGAAGAACTCGATCACGCTGCAAGGCAGGGGCGAATCCGCCTGCTGCCCGGTTTTGGTGAAAAAACCGAGGAGCGCATCATCGATAACATCGAGGCGCGTCTGAACAAATCGCGACGCTTCAGGCTGGGTGTGGCCGCACAGTACGCCGAGCCTCTGCTTGAATACCTGCGGGCCGTGCCAGGCGTAGAAGCGGTACTCGCCGCAGGTAGTTTTCGTCGCATGCGGGATACCGTCGGCGATCTCGATGTCATTGTCGTGGCACGCGACAGCGCCAAGGCGACACGGCGCTTCACGCACTATGAAGAAGTGAAAACGGTGCTTGCGAGTGGTGCGACCCGCTCGAGCGTGGTTCTGCGTTGTGGCATACAGGTCGATCTGCGTGTGGTTGCGCGGCAGAGCGTCGGTGCGGCGCTGGTCTACTTGACGGGGTCGAAGGCGCACAATATTGCGCTGCGGCGCATTGCTCAGGCCCAGGGGCTCAAGATCAACGAGTACGGTGTATTCCGGGGTGCCCAGCGCATCGCCGGAGAGACGGAAGAATCCGTCTATCAGTCGATTGGGCTCGTGTGGGTCCCACCGGAATTGCGCGAAGATCGCGGTGAGGTGGAGGCCGCGCGTACGGGACATTTGCCGACCTTGATCGAACTTGGTGACCTGCGCGGTGATCTGCACGCCCATACGAAAGCAACAGACGGCCACGACAGCCTGCGTGACATGGCACTTTCCGCGCGGCAGTGCGGACTGAGTTATCTCGCGATTACCGAGCACTCGCAGCGGCTTGCGATGGCACATGGACTCGACGCGGTACGCCTCGCGAAACAGATCGATGAGATCGACCGGCTGAACGCGGCACTGGGAGGCATTACGCTGCTCAAGGGGATCGAAGTCGACATACTCGAAGACGGCAGTCTCGACTTGCCGGATTCCATCCTTGCCCGTCTGGACATTGTGGTAGGCGCGATTCATAGCCGCTTTGATTTATCTCGTGCGAGGCAGACCGAGCGCGTATTGCGCGCGATGGATCATCCGTATTTCAGCATCCTTGCCCATCCCACCGGACGCCTGATCGGTGAGCGGGAGCCGTACGACATCGACCTGCTGCGAGTTATCCGCAAGGCGCGGGCGCGCGGTTGCTATCTGGAGTTGAACGCGCATCCCGAGCGGCTCGATCTGCTTGATACTTACTGCCAGATGGCTAAGGGAGAGGGCGTTCTGGTCGCGATTAATTCGGATGCGCACAGTCGCCTGGAGTTTGGCAACCTGCGTTACGGAATCGGTCAGGCCCGTCGTGGCTGGCTGGAGAAAGCCGACGTACTTAATACCAGATCGCTTGCGGAGTTGCGACCGCTACTCGCGCGCACGCTCTGTGCCGCGGAACCGACATGAAGACCTGTGAATACCACCATGACTGAGCCGCTTGCCAGCGTGCTGCTCACCGATCTGTACGAACTGACGATGCTACACGCGTACTTCGACTGTGACATGAACAACACTGCCACGTTCGAATTTTTTGTTAGCAGGCTCCCCCAGCAACGTAACTTTCTGCTTGCAGCCGGACTTGCGCAGGTGCTCGACTATCTTGATGGACTGCAATTCTCGACGGATGACATCTCCCTTCTCGCAGGCATGAGGCGCTTCAAGCATGACTTTCTGAAATCGCTGGAGGGTTTGCGTTTCACAGGGGATGTCTACGCGATGCCGGAGGGCCCCGCGTTTTTCACGGATGAGCCGATATTGCGGATTTCCGCGCCGATACGCGAAGCGCAACTCGTCGAAAGCCGGGTGATGAATCTGTTGCATTACGAGACGGTGGTGGCGAGCAAGGCGGCCCGCGTCGTACTGGCATCGCCAGATAAATCGCTGGTCGACTTCGGGCTGCGGCGCGCGCATGGGGCCGAAGCTGGCATGCTGTCGGCCCGGGCGAGCTACCTTGCGGGCTTTTCCGGCACTGCGACGGTGCTGGCCGGTAGCCGCTTTGGCATCCCGCTATTCGGCACGATGGCGCATTCGTACGTTCAGGCGCACGCCGACGAAGCTGACGCTTTCGAACATTTTGCACGCTCGCAACCGGAGAATGCGACGCTCCTGATCGACACCTACGATACGGAAGCCGCCGCGCACAAGGTGGTGAGCGTTGCGGCGAGGCTGCAGCGGGACGGCATCGCGATCAAGGCGGTGCGCATCGACAGTGGAGAGTTCGCGGAGCACGCGCGGCGGGTTCGCGCGATTCTGGATGCCGGCGGTCTGCAACACCTCACGATCTTCGCGAGCGGCAATCTCGACGAATTCAGGCTGCTTGAGTTGTTGAAGGCCGGGGCGCCCATAGACGGGTCCGGCGTGGGAACGCGAATGAACACATCGTCGGATGCGCCTTATCTCGACTGCGCATACAAGCTGACGGAATACGACGGACAACCGCGCCGTAAGCGTTCGGAGGGAAAAGCCACATGGCCGGGCCGCAAGCAGGTATACCGGCACTACGATGAAAACGGCATCATGACCCATGACGAGCTGACCGTCGATAACGACGCGCGCGGGGGAGTTGCAATGTTGCAGCCCGTGATGGTAGCGGGGATCCGTACATCGCCGTCTCCAACCCTGATGGAAAGTCGGACGTATGCTCGCGGCCAGCTGGATGCCTTGCCCGAACGGATGCGTAGCCTGACTCCGTCGGAACCGTACGCGGTCATCGTGTGCGAACCCCTGAAGGCTCTGGCGCGGAGCGTGGATGCCGGCTTGCGCTCCAGCCGGAATTCGGGGAATGGGATAGGCGGACGCGATGTTCTGTGAGGCAATCCCGACTGCGGCCAAGGTGGCGCAACTCCGCAAGGCGGCGACGTATCCCGGGCAGCCGCCCGCGGTTGATGTGATCGAAACTCACATGTCATGGGTTTTTCTCACCGATCAATATGTTTACAAGCTCAAGAAACCCGTGCGGTACGATCGCCTGGATTTCACAACGCTTGAGGCACGGCGGTTCTATTGCGCCGAAGAATTGCGGCTGAACCGCCGTCTTGCGGAGTCTGTTTACCTCGACGTCGTGCCGCTGGTCGAGACTGCCAACGGGACCATCCAGCTTGGGGGAGAGGGAGCGGTCACTGACTGGCTCGTGAAGATGCGCAGGCTTCCCGCGGACCGCATGCTTGACTGCGCCATTACACACGGCAGTGTGGGTACCGACGACGCCCGTGCAGTGGCAAAGCGTTTGGGCGAATTCCACATGACGCTGCCTCCTGCCCCCATCACGCCTGTCGAATATCGGCGTCGCTTGCGGCAAGGAATTGATGAGTGTGAGCGCGAGCTGTGTGATCCTACGTTTGCGCTATCCGTCGGGCAGGTGCGCTCGCTATGCGTTGCACAACGTGAGCTGCTGGAGCGCAATCCGGATAGCTTCGACCAGCGCGTGCACGAAGGTAGGATTATCGAGGGGCATGGCGACCTGCGACCTGAACACGTTTGTCTCGCGCCACCGCTTGCGATTATCGATTGTCTCGAGTTCTCGCCCGAGTACCGTACGCTCGATACAGCCGATGAGCTGGGCTTTCTCGCGCTCGAATGTGAGCGGCTAGGCGCACCGGAATTCGGTCAGGTGTTGCTGGAAGCGTACGGTGCGGTCACAGGAGACAGGCCAGTCGCTGCGCTCGTTCATTTTTACCAGAGCTATCGGGCCGGGGTGCGTGCAAAAGTTGCCGCGTGGCATCTGCGGGAGGAGGCATTCCGTGATTCTCCGAAATGGCTGGACCGGACGCAGCAATACCTGCAATTGGCGCAGCGACACTTACACGCTGCGGAGAACGCGTTTCAAGGCGGGGACGTCAGGTTTCCAGCAGTTCGCTGATCGAGCCCCCGGTATGGATGCGCCTGATTGCTTCTGCGAACAAGGTCGCACCATCCAGAACGACCAGTTTGTCCCTGACCTTGCCAGCCGGCAGCCGGAACGGCGGTACCGTGTCAGTGACCACGATCTGCGTCAGCGCGTCATCGGCGAGTACTTGCGGCGCATCGCCCACGAACAGGCCATGCGATGCCGCAGCATGGATCTGTGTAGCGCCAAGGGCGCGGCAGGCCTTCACCGTGCGGGCAATCGTCGTGCCCGTGCTGATCAGGTCGTCCACGATGATCGCGCATTTGCCCTGCACGTCCCCAACGATCAGATTCCCGCTCACAACCCCCTGGCTGCGGTGCTTCTCGGCAAACGCGGTGGCAACTGGCCGGCCAAGGTCGTGGCTCAGGCGCAGCCGGAATTTTTCAGATCGTTTGATGCCACCGGCGTCGGGTGCCACGGCGACGACCTCATGATCGCCCACGAGCGGTACGAAATAGGCTGCAAACAGCCCGGTAGCCTGCAGATGATCGGTGCGGCAGCGAAAGGCATTCTGGTAGGCGGCGAGATTGTGTACGTCCATCGTAACGAGCCGGTCGGTACCGACAGCCTCAAACATCGCAGCGACGTAGCGCGTGGTGACCGGGTCGCGGATTTGCGATTTCTGGTCCTTGCGTGCGTAGCCGAGATAAGGAACGATCGCAGTCACGCATGCCGCGGAGGCGTCCCTGAGTCCGCCAATGAAAAAGAGCAGTCTGCAAAGCTTGTCATTGACGGTTTGACTGTCATCTCCATGCAGCGATTGCACGACAAAGACGTCTCGCCCTCGCACATTGACGAGCGGGCGGGCTTTGTGCTCGCCGTCCTCAAAGGCTCGCTCTTCGTGCGGACTCAATGCAACGCCCAACTGGCGGCTCACGCTTTCGCCAAACGCACGCGTAGCATCGAGTGCGAACAGCAGCAGGTCAGAATCAGTCATGGTTTGGTAACGCTCCGTTCATGGTGGGTGACAGGGCATGAAACATTTCGATGTGTTTAACGGTGATGCCGACGGAATCTGCGCGTTGCATCAGCTGCGATTGACGAAGCCACTGAGGTCCTTGCTGATCACAGGTGTCAAGCGCGACGTACAACTGCTCGCCCGTGTTCCAGTCAGGTCAGGCATCTCTGTGACCGTGCTGGACATCTCACTGGACTCCAATCGGGCCGCGTTGCTCGCGTTGCTTCGACAGGGAGTCGAAGTGGAGTACTTCGATCATCACTTTTCCGGAGCAATTCCTGAACATCCGAACCTGCGGCCATACATCGATACGACGCCTGAAGTTTGTACAAGCCTGCTCGTGGACCGTCATGTGGGAGGGCAACACCGGCTCTGGGCGATCGTCGGCGCCTATGGCGACAACCTCTCGCATGCGGCCCGAACGCTTGCTGAGAGCCGCATGCTCCAGCCTGAGCAGGTCGAACAGTTGCGTGAACTCGGAGAGTCGATCAATTACAACGCCTATGGGGACACTGAGACGGATCTGTTGATCCCACCCGCCAAGCTTTACGAAATTTTGCTCCCTTATTCCGATCCGTTCAATTTCACGGCGAACGAGCCGATTGCGCAGGCGCTCCACGACGCGCGACGCCAGGACATGGACCTGGCCCAGAGACTGCCGCCGCATGCTACTCTCATGTCCGGAGCAATCTATGTATTGCCGAATGAGCCATGGGCACGAAGGGTGCGCGGCGCTTTCGGCAACTTCCTGGCGACCAGCTTTCCTGATCGTGCCTACGCCGTTCTGAGCCAGACCGCTCAGGGAGATTACACGGTGAGCGTGCGCGCGCCACTGGCCAACCCTTACGGCGCCGCTGACCTGTGCATGCGGTTCGCAACCGGAGGAGGGCGGGAGGCTGCAGCGGGTATCGGTCGGCTTCCGCATGATCATCTGAGGGAGTTTACTATCGCATTTGAAGAAGCGTTCGCCGGCGGTTCGCGGGCTCGTGCCGTTTCCGCTCAGACTGAGCGACCATCCTCGCGATGAAGGCTTGCGGACAGCGGCGCTGGCTGGTTTCTGAGCATCCTGACTTGAGCCTCCGGATGGCGACGAGCCACACCCAGATCAGGAGACGATGATCCACATTCACACGCAATCGGAGCGCCCACTCAGGCTGACCCGGAAGTGACCGCTGTGCAGTAGCAGTTGCTTCGTGTCCACCACATGCAGAAGATTGCGCGCGGTGTTCTCAATTTCGGCGCGGTGATGGTTGAACGCGTCAAGCAGGTCTGTAGAGGACGGTGACGCTGCGCCGAAATGGTCTTCGAGCGCCTCCGCCGAAATCGCGCAATCAATGCTCTTGCCGTCGACCTGCGCATCAAATCCGACGGTCAGATTCGAGCCGCGATACTCAGGTGTAGTGTGAGGAAAGGTGATGCGCATGACTGTTACTCCTTCCAGATGAACTGCTGTCCTGGATTGTGCGAGGCGCTGGAACGACGCGATCAACGTTGCTTTGAATTCTTCCCAGTTCGCGCTCCATGGTCCGACAGATGTGACTTCCGCCAGATCTACTTGCGTTCCCGCGCGTCCCGGCGCAGGAGCCCAGGTTGAAACGCCGACTTCGCAGCCCATCTTGCCCCGATGGCCGATTCCATCGAGGCCCAGGCGGGTTGCGTCTGTGGTGAGCGTTAGGAAAGACGCTTTCGCGGCGCGTGGCAACTTCGTGCTATCGACGACTCATCAACCCCAGCGAGGCAAGCCGCTCACGAGCCAACCGACAACCGCTCGACCACCTGACGCACGCCCGGCGCTGACCATGCAGCATTGCGTGCAATGGCCTTGTCAGAAAACGTGTTCACTTTCCCGGACAAGGTTACCGTTCCATCGCTGACGGATACCTGAATGTGCTTGGCTTCCTGTTCCGCGTGCCGCTTCAACGCATCTTCGATTTTGGCAGCGATATCGCCCGGTACAACGCGCGTGTGCACACTGATGTTGTTAATGACCGCGATGACGCCACGCAGACGGAAAACGGCATCTTCCGCGGCACTGCTTTGATAACCCCACTCCACCTCGCCGGAGAGCGTCACCACACCTTTTTCGACCCTCACTTTAAGGGCGCTTTCTGGCACGGCGACTGTCCATAGAAGTACCGATCGGACAGAAGAGGCGATCTCCTCGTCAGTTCGGGTATCACCATGAGGCACGCGAACATCAAGTTCAACGACCACCGCTTTCACGCCTTCGACGCGCTGCGCAGCCTTTTCGGCTGAGATCTTTTCCGCATAGCTTGCAAGATGGCCTGCCAGCGTAACCACACGGTCATGCACTTCGACACCAATGCCCGCCGCATTGACAGCAGGATCCCATTCCAATTCCTGTTCGACGTCCAGCTTGAGTTGCTTGTCGGTCTTCATCTTTCCACCTCCAGATTTCCTGCTATGTTGGCCGCATTCACTGGCGGCACTGGGTCAGCAGCATGGTACCGGTCCATGTTCCGTTTCAGCCTAATACACGTGAGCGATCTCCTGTTGATCGTAGTCAACCACGTGCAATGCTAGCGGACGAAAAATCCGCAGTCGTCCGATGGAAGACCGCGACTATCTGCAATGCGTGCAATGATCACGTGGCTGGACGCGAACGCGTCAATCGTCGAGCAAGCGTTCACATATGAAGCGGTGTCTGCACACTTGCCGACCGTTCGCGATTCTGCTCGCAACGCACGATACCCGCCAGCATGGCCCAATCGCGCGCAATTGCATCGATGAGATCATCCAGCGAGAGGATTCCGACGATTTCCTGCCCGTCGCGCGTCACGACCAGTCGGCGTACGCCGTGAGTGGACATGGTTTGCGTCGCAACGGTGACGTCCGCATTCTCGTTGATCGCTACGACGCTAGTGGACATGACGTCCGCGACTGCCGTGCATTCCGGCGATGCACTTGATGCAACCGCTTTCAGAACGATGTCCCGGTCGGTGACAATGCCGATCATGCGACCGGACGCACCTCTGTCGGTGATGACCAGTGCGCCGACGTGCTGTTCGCGCATCTGTATTGCAGCTTCCCGAAGGTTGCAGGTCATGGGAATGTGGACCGTTCCCTGGCTATGGATCTCATTGACTTTCACTTTAAGCTCCTGATTGTTCGACATGTCGACTCGAATTGACCCAGGCTTCAGACACCGGCGGTGGCGCCATTGTGTCGACTGCATGCTGGGTGGTACGCAATGGCCTTGCATTGGATGTTTTGGAACGAAGACGAATACTTTGCTGCGGACGCAGGCTTCCGGGCGAAATGCGATGGACCTGGTTAGATCGGTCTGGCGATCGCTTCGCCCGCGATGCGTATGCCATGTGAGCAGCAGTGAGCCAAATTGAATCTGATCATCTGACGAATAGGGGCTATGGCCTTCTCGTGTGCCTGCATTTCCATCATCCATGATCGAGGGTGTCACGCTTAACCCTCTTCACATTGACGATGATCAAAGGACTATCGGTTTCAGGATTGGGGTTCAGCACGTTACTTTTCGGCTCGTGCGTTTGGCGCGCAGGGACGTTGTCTCGCCAGATTGAAAGGAAACTGCGTGCGCCACGTTCCTCTCTGGGTCTTGATCCGGTCCGGTTCCAGATGAGTTCGCCATACCTGCGCTTTCATACCGCCAGATGTGCGGGGCTACCATCACAGAGCAATAGGGCGGCGTATTGATGGGGCGCTTTATCCCAGTTCATCCACATTCCCGGTCATGGTGATGATGGGATTCGTCCATCGAGACGTCGACCACCTCGCTTACATATGCAATTGCTTTCCAGCTCGTTGTTTGCGGAGCGGCCCACTTATGGCAGCACGACACTACGATGAAACCTTGATTCACATCACTCGGGCGGTAAGAAGCGGTGGCAACATGGGCACTCAAGGTGAATACGGGTGTGGTGACAGCGAATTCGAGGAGATTGGGTACGAAAGTGGCAAGCCAATTGACGCAGCAGGCCGGAGAGCCGCGGATGGGTTCAGCGCGTCGGCGATTCAAATATTAGGGAAGGTCTGCAAAAGTCCTGGCGTCGACGTACGGGTGGACTATCCTGGTAGATAGGAAAGTTTAAGGGGTTCTTCGATGACGCAGCTTGGTCTGGATGTGTCAACGAAAACGTACACGCAAACGGGAATTTCTCGACGAGATGAGGCGCGTTGTGCCATGGTCGAGGTTGATTGCGTTGATCGAACCGCACTATCCGAAGGGTAAGACTGGACGGCCACCGTTCCCGATTGCGACGATGCTGCAGATCCACTTCATGCAGCAGTGGTTTGGTCTGTCAGACCCGGCGATGGAAGAGGCGCTTGATGACGTACCACTGTATCGTGAGTTTGCGGGGCTGGACGAGGGGATGACGCGTTTGCCGGACGAGAGCACGATTCTCCGTTCCGCCACCTGCTCGAAACGCACGGCCTGGCTGCGCAGATGCTCACGCTGGTCAATGAGATCCTGAGCGAGAAAGGCTTGATGCTTAAAACAGGGTCGGCGGTCGACGCTACCTTGATCTCTGCACCCAGCTCGACGAAGAACGGCTCTGGTACACGAGACCCGGAAATGCACCAGACGAAGAAGGGAAATCAGTGGTACTTCGGGATGAAAGCGCATGTCGGCGTGGACGCAGAGTCGGGGCTGGTGCACACCGTCATCGGTACTGCGGCCAACGTTCACGACATCAACGCGGCCGAAGCGTTGTTGCACGGCCAGGAAACGGATGTGTACGCTGACGCCGGATATCAGGGTATCGAAAAGCGCTGCAAGGCAAACGCGGTTCGCTGGCATGTCGCGATGCGGCCAGGCAGGCGTAGACAACTGGACCTGAACGATCGTCTGGACGCGATATTCGATCAGATTGAACGTCTGAAGGCCGGCATCCGCGCCAAGGTCGAACATCCGTTCCGAGTCCTCAAACAGCAGTTTGGCTACACGAAGACCCGGTACCGGGGTTTGATGAAAAACACCGCCCAGATCACGACACTATTTGCGCTGGGCAACCTGTGGATGGCACGCAAGGCTTTGCGGAAAGCGTGAAATGCTCGGAGATTGAGGCCACAAGTCTCAGCAAACAAGGGGCGTCGCGGTTCAAAAGCCGGACGACCAACCTGTCGGCAGATTCTCATCGCTGACTCGGTCCAAGTGGCAAGAGATCGGCGCTCTGAAAACGCGTTGTGCAGACCTTCCTTAGCAATCAGCATCGACCTGGCTAAATAGTGCCGGACTCGAGGCATGGATGTCATGCAGGCGATATCGTGCTGCGCGGGCCGCGGCCAGCCGGCGTGACGTATTGAAATCAGTAACGCAGCGAGGTATTTGTCATGACCGTATCGAGTGATGTTTGCGAAGGCGACTGGTCGGTTTCGGTAGAAACGAACCAGGCGGCTGGCGGCTTCGACTGCCGGATCCACATCCACCACAGCACGCCAGAAGGTCCGGTTGAGCATGAATTCAAACACAGCAGCATTTTTCCGACCGAACGCGAAGCGGTTCTCGCTGGTTTGCGTGAGGGCATGGGGTGGATTGAGCTGAAGATGTCGAAGTCGCTCAACCGGTAGGCCCGAAGCCTGTGCTGCCGGTGGCCGTGTTTCGAAGCAGGTTGACGTTGTTGTCCTGTTTGTCGAGCTTCGCCGGCTGGCCGGGACTGAGTATCCAGAGCAAGTTGGAATCAGGCACGGGCGTAAAGGGCGGCGGCGATGGAGGTTGCGACAACGGCATGCAGGTCAGGCAGGACTTGACGCGACTGTCCGTCGATCGCAAGAGGCCGCGCTGCCTCAAAGCGTTCTTTGTACCCGCCTTTGAGGGTTCGCCATCGGAGTTGTCAAACGGCTAGCCAGCGCGCAGAACGAGCTTGATGGCCGCAATGAGCAATGCTGAAAGTCACATGGAGTATCCTGGATGACGACCCGCAATATCGACTATCTGCTGCTTGGTGGGGGCGCGACCAGCGCAGCTGCGGCGCGTGCGCTGCGTAGAGAAGACGCGGCGGCCAGCATTGTGATCTTGTGCAGCGAGACGCTCGCGCCTTATCAGCGCCCGCAACTGACAAAAGGGTTCCTCGGCGGCACCCTCGACGCATCGCAGATGGCAATTCATGCGCCGGGGTTCTACGCGGAGCGCCACATCGAGCTTCTCCTCGGCGCGCGCGCCGTCAGCGTCAACCTCGCCGCCCACACGGTGCACTCCTCCGACGCGCGCGCATTCCACTACCGTAAGTTGCTGATCGCCACCGGAGCGTCCGCGCGTGTGCCGGATTTGCCGAACGCGACGCTGCGCGGGGTCCATTGTCTGCATAGCGTCGCCGACGCTGCGGCGATTCGCGAAGCTGCCACAGGTGCCGGGCGCGCCGTGGTACTCGGTGCGAGTTTTGTCGGACTGGAGGTGGCGGCATCTCTTCGGGCGTTAGGGTTGACCGTCACGGTGATCGAGCGTGGGCGGAGGGTTTTGCCGCTGTTAGGCACGCAAATCCTGTCAGACTACTTCATGCGTCGATGCGCTGAGCGGGGCATCGACGTGCTGCTCGATCGGAACATTCGCGAGTTCGTGGGGAGCGCCGCCGTCGAAGCGGTCGTGACCGACCGCGGCGAATCGATGGAATGCGACCTCGTGGTGGTGGCGATCGGAGTCACGCCGAACTGCGAGTTTCTGCGCGGCAGCGGCCTCGTGCTCGAAGACGGTATTGTGGTGGACGAGTTCTTGCGCACGAGTGACCCCGACGTGTTCGCCGCCGGCGATGTAGCGAGCTTTCCGGATCCGGTCTTCGGCGTGCGCCGGCGAATCGAGCATTGGGACAACGCGATCCGGCAGGGACGGCTCGTCGCGCGGAATATGGTGGGCGGCAGTTTTCCGTACCAGGACGTGTCGATGTTCTATGGCGACGTGTTCGATATTTCATACAATTTCCTCGGCCGCGCGGAAGACATCACGCAGACGGTCGAGCGGGGAACGCTTGATTCACACTGCTACTCGCTGCTCTATCTGAAAAACGACGTGCTGCAGGCAATGTTCTCGGTGGGCCGCACCGCGGAAGAAACCGCGGCAGCCGAAGAACTGATCAGGCGGCGGGTCAATCTGCATGCGTCGAAGGCGCGCCTGCACGATGAGGGTTTCCTGCTCGATACGCTTCCGTCGCAGACCGTGCTGATCCTGCAGGGCGGGGGCGCACTCGGCGCGTTCGAATGCGGTGCGGTGCGCGCGCTCGAAGAGCGCGGGGTGCATCCGGATGTGGTGGCGGCGGTGTCGATCGGCGCGTTCAACGGCGCCATCGTGGCGAGCCATCCGGGACATGCGGCGGCGCCCCTTGCCGAGTTCTGGCGCGAACTCTCGATCTCCCTGCCGGCCACGCCTGATCCATGCGTTCATCAGGCGCTGTTGTCATGGTACGTGCTGTGCATGGGCGTGCCCAACTTTTTCCAGCCGCGCTGGTGGAACGCGCTGCCTGGCCGGGACGCACTCATTCCGTGGTGGACCAGTCTCTACGACCCGACGCCGATCACCCGGTTGATCACACGCTACGTGGATTTCGAGGCGCTCGGTAAAAGTCGGGTGCGCCTGTTGCTGAGCGCAGTGGACGTGGCAACCGGGGAGCGGCGCATTTTCGACAGTTACGTCGACCGGCTGACGCCGCAGCATCTGCTCGCCAGTGGAAGTCTGCCGCCCGGTCTGCCCTGGACGACGGTCGACGGCAAGCAGTATTGGGATGGCGGGATTGTGAGCAATTCACCGCTCGATCTCGTGATCGAGCGATGCGGCTCAATCGGCAAGCGCGTATTCGCGGTCGACCTGTTTTCCGGTACGAGGGCGATGCCTGCCAACCTCCTAGAAGTTATGCTAAGGCGGGACGAAATTGTCTACACCGATCGCGTGCGCAACGACCTGCGTTTCGAGGAGTACGCAAACGACTTCAGCGAGCTGGTTCAGGACATTCTGTGGCGTGTAGATCCGCTCGAGGCACGCCGCATCCGCCAGAATCCGCACTACATTCGCTTGATGGGAAACCGCGCGCCGATCCACTTCTCAAGAATCGAGTTGCGCGAGGGAGCCTCAACCTCGTTCGCGCGGGACTACGATTTTTCGGCGGCCACCGTGCAGCAGTTGCAGGAGCGAGGCTATCAGGCAGCGCTCGCGGCGGTGGCGCGTTCGCGACATTGATATCGATCTGCTGCCATATCATTGTCTGCGGAGCGCGTAAGCACGGCTAGCCAGGAGCGCGCCAGAAGGCGGCTAAGGCGGGGTGGATGACCTCCTGCCATCTCGGTCCGGTGAACAGGTCATAGTGGTCGCAATCCGCGACCGTCAACATTTGCCGCCGGGCCGCCGGGACCGCGCTGCAGAGCGTCTGCGCAGCATGGGTTTGACCGGCTCCGGTGATGTCATCGCGAGCGCCCTCAACGGTGCACAACGCCGCATACGAGAGATCCTGCGGCCGGACGGGATTCGTGCCGACCTTCCAGGTTCCGCAGGCAAGCCGGTGTTCCTGAAACGACACGCGGATCGTGTCGACAAAGTAGTCTTCGGCCATGTCGAGTACGGCGGCATACTCGTTGAGCCGCCGCAAATCACGGGCGATCGCTTGCGCATCGCCCGAACACAGGCTCATCCAATAGCGGGATTCGAGTGCCCATTGGCGATGGGGGTGCGCGGCGACGATCGCTGCATGCTGGATGAAGCCGGGATACACGCGGCGTCCGGCGCCGGGGTGGGGGGGCGGGACTGTGTCGATTACCGTGGTGCGAAACCAGTCGAGACTATGGGTTTGAGCAAACCGGTCGACCCGGGTCGGATTGAGACGAGCGTCGATGGGTCCCCCCATCAGCGTCACGCTGCGCGGAGGCGCTTCGCCCGCGCTCGCCGAGAGTGCAGTCGCTGCAAGCGTTGGTCCGGTTGCCTGGCAGACCGCAACGACATGCAGGCCGGTACTGCCCGCAGTGCGCAGAAAGCGCTGGATGGCGAGAACGTAGTCGTCGAGTCCGAATGATCCTGCTGCAACCGGCACGTCGCGTGCGTCGGCCCAGTCGGTGACGTACACGTTGCCGTCCTGCAGCAGCGTTTCAACGGTTTCTCGCAACATGACGGCATGGTGCCCGGCGAGCGGCGCGCAGAGAAATATCTCCGGAGCCACCGGAGCGCGGAGCGTAGTTGTCGACGCGGCAGAGGGCAGTGCGCGCGTGAACTTGCGCAGTGCGCAAAACGGTGTGCTATCGACCACCTGCTCGACGACTGGCACTTCCTCGCCAGCGATCTGAATGGTCGAAATAGCGAAAGGCGGCGGCTCCAGAGGCGGTTGAATCAGACGGTACATCCAGTCCCAACCGGCTGCGGCCACCCGTGAATCTCGCGATTGCGCCGGTGCGCTGCCACTTTGAGCGCGTGTCGCCCACTCACTGAGCATCTGCATCAGGTTGCGTTGTGCTTCCAGCCAAGCGTACCACATGCTGTCTCCTGCTTACCGTTGCTTCGGATGCGTCGGGCGCCGCCGGTGCGCGTTTCTTTGTGCTGCCACGAAAGGTCACGCGCGCTGTTTTGCGAGTTCGGGTTGATCGGGCTCCAGTTCGGTCAACGTGCTCACGACGCTCAGCGGTCGACCGGGAAAGGCGCAACCGCAATGGTTGTCTCGCAAGTCAGGCGCACCTGACGCCGGCTCGGCCGAAAGCACCGTGACCTGCGGGGGACTGCGGGCCTTTGCGGATAGGAAACTTTCGGATCACACCGCATCGTCCCCCGGCCGTTCCAATCATGCGGATCTGGGCCTGCAGAGAGGTGCCTGTCGCCACGCTACAGACTACATTGACGGATGCGATTCCTGTCCATAGGTGCGGTCGTGGATCGTCTGGCAATGCTCGCAACGCTGCGCAGTCGGACAGGCGAGCAGACGCGGGAAGCTGATATCCCGATGACAATCGACGCAGACCCCGTACTTCCCCACGTCGAGGCGAACGCGTGCCTGCGCGACAGCACCGAGTTCACGCACCAGGTGAGCCGTCATCGCCAGATTTTCGTCCATTGCCTGCTGGGCGGAAGCGCGCTCTCCTTCATCACCAACTGGCGTGGCGAGTTCGCTGAACGATTCGTTGCTGCGTTGTGCACCTTCGCGCGCGAGCGCGGTACGCGTTGCCGCTTCCCGCTGGTCCAGCAAATGGCGCAGCCGGGTCGTTTGCTGGCGCGTGAGCGGCTTCATTGCCATCTCCTGTCAGTTGAATTGAGACCAACTAGGCGCGCGGCTATTCGAGCTTGAAAGTCAGCTTGGCGGTAATCCTGTAGTTGACGATCTTGCCATTGTCGACTTCCGCCGACATATCCTTGATATAGAGCGATCGGACGTCGCGCAAAGACTTTTGCGCGACGCTGACTGCTTTTGTCGCTGCATCTTCCCAACTCTTGGGGGATTCGGCGAGAATCTCGATGACCTTGACGACGTCAGACATAGAACCTCCTGGCTAAATTGGCCACAGCACAAAAGCTTCGTTCACGGCGGAATCCATTGACCGTTTTTGCTGCCGTGTCATCCATCATCGACGCGACCATGCGTGAGGTGCTGATCCACATCAAAAGGTCGCGATGTTCGCGCGTAGGGATTGCAACGTTTAGGCTAAATGCATCGGTGTTGGCGAGTTCGAGCTGGGTAGTCTGCGCTGTTCATATCCGACACCACACTATTGACGGCATATCCTTGACAAGAATTGCCCCGACCGTCATGCGCAAGAATAAGGACGGACCTGCAAGGGTCTGATGTCAGCTGTATCAGGAGACGATACTTTCAAGGACCGTCGCGACCGACCATGACATGCAAAGCGGCTTCGGCGCATGCGTGTCTGCGCGGCGCGCAGCTGGTGGCGAGCCTGGCGTGGGAGTGCGCTCGATCGGATATTCGCTGAGCTCGTAGCACCGGCTATGCACGGCTTTGCGTCAGTGCGATCTACTGATATTTGGGGAGGGGCTGTGCCCTATAATTCCAACTCAGATCTACCTGCGCCAGTGCAAGGCCACTTGCCAGCGCATGCGCAGGACATCCCTTCAATCATGCCTATGCGGCGCACTTCGGGGGATTCGCGCCGCGAGGAGGTAGCTCATCGAATCGGCTGGGCTGCGGTGAAGCGCTCGTACATCAAGTTTGGCGAAGCCTGGGTGGTGCGGGAGTGAGCCGTGCGAGCAACCCGCGGCAACCTTGGACCGTCGTGAGCGAGCGCGCAGCATGTCACCAAGGGTTCGGACCGTCGATCTCGTGGACACACGAAACCATGCCAGTGCAGACGGCAGCGCTTTTTTGCACGTCTGGGGCTGCACTTCAGTTGATGCAAATCAATCCATCCCATCCGAGCCCGCTTACCGTTGAGTTTCTTCGGCCACGAAAGATTCTCTCGATCAACGCCACGGTGGAGCGTGACGGGGAGTTGAAGGAAGCTGACTGGGTTATTGGCTGTGAACGCTACTCGGGTGCAGTCAGTCGGACGTTCTCGCTTGCGAGCGACGTGAACGAAAACCACAGCCGCAGCACAGTATTAGGATGGAGTGCTATCGCTGACGTTGCCGGAATAACACCTTCGGCGCAGAAGCGTTTGCTGATCAACTGAAAGGCGGGTGGCGCAAGGGTTCAGAGCATTTGCGTCACCAGGCCTCTCCGGCATCAAGCAGGCCCCCGGTTCGGCACGCCCATGGGTTTGCGCGCGAATGCAGAGCTTGTAACCCCTGGCGGCAGGAAACACGGGAGGTACTCATGGAAAAGATGATGATTGACGCTGCCGTAGGCTTGTTTGTACTGGCAGCAGGCGTCGATTTCGTGGTCGCGTACGTTAGACGCGAGCGTCTCCGGGAACGCATGGTCAGCACTATGCACGGGCATCGCCTGCACGAGTTCACACGTCCGGGAAAGTAGGCGCAAGGGTGTGCGACCAATTCGATAGCCTAACCATGCTGGTTAGCCGCCAGCCATTTCTTATCATTCGATGCCGACCATGGAACAGAGACCTGCCTGCAATGTGGATTCGAAGACGGACCCCGGCACTGCGGATATCCGTTCCGTAACCGCAGCAATGCCCGCAGCCGACGCTTTCTTGTGTCTTGCTTCGTCGATCATTGAGGAGATAGGGCTGTATGTGCAGTCGCTCGATTCAGCAGCGGATCCCGAAACCCTGCACAAGCTTCGCGTTTCACTGCGCCGACTGCGCTCGCTCTGGTGGGCCTACCAGCCACTGCTGGCAAGGAAAAATGCCATGCGTCAGCGAGCGTTGTTCAAATCGCTGGCGGACATGGCGGGTAGGACGCGCAACTGGGATGTGCTACACGATCTCCTTGAAACGAGCAGGCACGCATCCCTGGAGTTGACATCGCTTTTGCATTCAGTTCGCCAATGCCGTGCTGACGCGTTATCCGACAGCCTGCGGGAAATCAGATGCGCCGGGGTCGTGAACACGCTCGGGCAATCGTTGTCGGGCGCCAGCGAGCAATTGGCCCGGCGAGATGCCGGCCGGCAATTTGGGGATTTTGCCGGGCTACGTGTTGCCGTGGCCAGAAAACGGCTTAGGAAGAAGGTGCGATGGTCGCTGCGACATCGCCATGCTGATTATGCAGGGCTGCATGCGGTGCGTATCGCGGGCAAGAAATTGCGCTACCTGACCGAGTTGTTTGCGCCTGCTCTGGAAGTCCGGGACAAAGGTGTGATCAAACGGTTGATCCGGATGCAGGATGAGCTTGGCCGGCTCAATGACCTCGCAGTGAGCCAGTCACTGCTTCGGCAGCATGCTGAACAACTCGCCAACAGCGAAGAAGTCGAGAAGGTGATTCGCTGGCTGCGAACGCGTAAGAGGCATGCCATGCGTGCAGTCATGAGGATGCTTTGGAAAGAGTGATTTATTTCCAGCCTAGGCTTGAGGTATATAGTTCGAGAACCAGGCCGCCGCGAGCCGTGCGACCTCCTCGAGCGTGCCCGGCTCTTCAAACAGGTGTGTGGCGCGAGGCACGAGGACCATCCGATGTTCGCACGCGAGCCGGCGCGCAGCCGTCTCGTTCAGTTCGATTACCTCTGTATCCAGCGCCCCGACGAGTAGCAACGTGGGCGCCCGTACGCGCGGGAGCGCATCGTCGGCCAGGTCTGGGCGGCCACCACGCGACACGACGGCCCGCACCCGTGCCGGGCGCGCTGCTGCTGCAATCAGCGCTGCGCCTGCGCCGGTGCTGGCGCCGAACAGGCCGACGTCGAACGTAGCGGTAGCCGGAAGCGCCGCGAGCCAGTCGATCGCATCAATCAGGCGTCGCGCGAGCAGGGGGATGTTGAATCGGTAGAGGCCCGTTTCCACATCCTGGCTATTTTCCTCCGCTGTCAGCAGGTCGAACAGCAGGGTCGCCAGCCCTGCCTGCTGAAGTACCGCGGCAACGTCCTGATTGCGACGACTGAAGCGGGTGCTACCGCTGCCATGTGCGAACGCGATCACGCCGTGCGATTCAGCGGGGATGGCGAGAATGCCTTCCAGCAGTACATTGCCAGACGGTATCGATACATCCTTCATCTGAATTTCGTGCATCGGGCACCTCCACCACGCATCGTTGCGATTACGCTGCCTGTTGAGGTTCCTCGCGTCGGTGCCAGTGAGGCGGCGCATCGAGGGGCTCCAGGGCATTCGTCTCATCCAGATGAAATAGCGCATCGAACTGGTTTGAAAGGGACGTCCAGAAATAGTGGCTTTCGCGTTCAGTCTGGGGCAGGTAGATCACGCCGATCGCCCGTTCGAGCATGGCTTCACGAAGCGGCGCCGCTGCAACCCCTTTGAGCGGCAGGAAGAACCGGTCCAGCCCGGTGCTGTGAAACAGGTATTCATAGGTGTCGCGCAATGCCGGCCGCACCCACTTGTGCTCGACGTCGCCATCCCATTGGGACGCGGCCGACACATATCCGGTGTAGGTAGTGAAGCCGATCAACAGGGCCTTTGCGCCGACTGCTTCACGCACCAACTGACCAAGGTTCCATTCGCCGCGCAGATGTGATTCGGTCGCGCGTGCATCTCCCAGGTGCGAATTGTGCGCCCAGACGACGACGCGTCCTTGTCCACCGCGTCGCACCCGGTAGCGGCCGAGAGCGGATAACGTGCGGTGCATGTGTGCGTCACGCAGATTCCAGGTATTCAGGCGCCGCCCGAACATCGACCGGTAGTAGTTTTCCGCGTCGACGACGACTTCGGCGTTCTGTTGTGCAAAAAACTGGGCATCGAGTGCCGCAAGGCCATCCTGCGAGAGATGGAGGAGCGCGTCGGCGCGCAGTTGCAGCAACTGGGCGACTACGCCTTCGCGTGCATCGGGCCGGGCGCCGACCGCGGCGGCATACCCATAGGCCTGGGGTTCGCGCACGTGATCGAGCGCCGCGTACCGGTTGCGTGCCATCGTCGCCTGCTGGGGATCGACCTGCTCGAGATAGCGGATCACCGCATCGGCTGACTGGTACATGCTGTACAGATCCAGCCCATAAACGCCAACCCGTTCTTCGGGCGACAGCGAGGCGTTGTAGTCACGCAACCAGATGATGAAGTCGCGCATTTCACGATTGCGCCACATCCAGGTAGGGAAGCGCTCGAAATCCCTTAGGGCGGCATTGGCATCGGCATCGGCATCGCCTTCGCCTTGCACGAAACGGTTCACGCGCCACGTGTCGGGCCAATCGCCTTCGATCGCGACCGCGTCGAAGCCGCCCTCGGCGATCAGGCGCCGCGTAATCTGTGCCCGCATTCTGTAAAAGTCCTGCGTGCCGTGCGATGCTTCACCGAGTAACACGAACTGGCGATCGCGCGCCATCTCCAGCAATGCGTCATAGTCACTGTCGTTGTCATTGAGTCGTTGCGCGAGCTCGCGCACGGCGAGAAAGGGCGTGGCGGCGGGGTGCATTACAGGATGTCCTGATGTGAGCGAGCGAGGAGCGCGCGCACTTCGGCGTCGCTCGTCTGCCCGAAGTCCCGGTAGAACCGGCCGACGCCACCAAACTGACGCGCGCTGTGCGTGCAGACGAACTCATCGGCGAGGCCGCGCAGTCGTTCTGCTGTGTCTTCGGGCGCGACCGGCACGGCAACGACGATTCGGGCCGCCCTGCCGGTACGCAACGCGTCGATGGCGACGCGCATGGACGAGCCGGTGGCGATGCCATCGTCGACAATGATGACCGTCCGCCCCTCGATATTCAGCGGCGGACGCTGTCCGCGATATAACGCCTCACGCCGTGCCAGTTCGCGGCGTTCATCGTTCACTACGGCGACCATTTCTGGCTGGGTGACGTCTGCCATCCGGATCGTCTGCTCGTCAAGATAGAGCGCACCGCCGGACGCGATGGCGCCCATTGCCAGTTCCGGATAGTGCGGCACGCCCAGCTTGCGCACGACCAGCACGTCGAGTTCGACGCCCAGCGTTTGCGCGACCTCATAGCCGACCGGTACGCCGCCACGCGGCAGCGCCAGCACGATCACATCGCTGCGTCCCGCATATCCGTCTAGTTGTCGCGCAAGCATGCGTCCTGCCTCCGCGCGATCGCTGAATCGTGGTTCGTTATCCATCCAGTATGAATTCATGAGATCACCGCTTCGACTGTCAACGCACATGCTCCGAGAGGATAATTCGCCATGTCTCCTCTCCCTCTGGGTGCGCGGTCGGATGCGAAGTTCGATGTGGCGGGCGAGAGCGCGATTCCCGTTACGAGAATTGTGGGCGGCTTGCCGGGCGAATATTTGAGGTTGATCAAGAAAACGGCGGAAGGTAGATGCGAGTCGGGGCTGATTGCGACAAGCCTCGATCTCGACCCCGGCAAGCGATACTTCGAAATTGGATCCCGATGATGCGGCTCGGCCGGCGGTGACAGCCACGCGACGCGTGCTTTGATTGATCGGTGTCAATCAATACGCGCCGTAGCCGCGCACGCTGAGCAGGCAGCTGTTCTTTTTGGATAGATGTGGCAATTCTGCCTTGGGAGTCGATGTTGAGCCGTCCGGGCAACGGGAATGCTCATGTCGTTCGACATGGTGTTCCTGGCAATATGCCGTGTCTGCGATCTGCGTCTATTGGTCGTCGAAAACTACCCTCGGGTCCATCTCATGCCTTTCCTTAGCCATCTGCGTCGATTAGCCGAGAAGCGGCTCACCGGGTTGCCGCTGCCTTGCTCACTCCAACTCGCCGGAGGCCGGAGCATTGGCGCTACGCAAGCCCGTGTCGCATTTATTGTGCGCGATATGCGTGCGCTCATGCATCTGGCGCAAGGGGCGATCGGGCGGCTCGCAGAAGATTATGTGGAAGGGCGAGTCGAAATCGAAGGCGAAATGCGCGACCTTGTGTTGGTCGCGCCGGCTCTGCTCGGAGTCGACCCGACCCAGCAAGCTAGACACGGGTTATCTCGCCTTGTCCGGCACGCTCAACGTGCCATCTGGGAGCGCACACACCATAGCCGGGCTAAGGATGCGAGACAGATTCAGCGCCACTACGACGTTTCTGACGAGTTCTTCGCCCTCTGGCTTGATCCGAAACGCGTATACTCGTGCGCCTATTTTTCCGAACCGGCTATGAGCCTGCGTGAGGCGCAGGACGCCAAGCTCGACATGATCTGCAGGAAGCTCATGCTCCGGCCGGGGCAGCGCTTCATCGACATCGGCGCCGGATGGGGTGGGCTGCTGCTATGGGCTGCCGAGCATTATGGGGTTGATGCCACGGGTATTACGCTCTCCAGGAACCAGCACGCCTACGTCACGACCCTCATCAGGCGGAAAGGTTTGCAGGGTCGCGTGCGCATGCTGCTGCAGGACTATCGCGACATCGATGAATCCCTGCCCTTTGATCGGGTGGCCTCGGTAGGCATGTGTGAACACGTTGGCCGACCCAACCTCCCTGACTACTTCGCCAAGATTCACCGTCTGCTCAAGCCCGGTGGCCTCGTAATGAACCACGGCATTACGGCTGGCGACACCGGCACTCCCCAGTTCGATGGCGGTATGAGCGACTTCATTGAAAAATACATTTTCCCCGGGGGCCAGCTCGTACATGTGAGCGTGATGCTGAACGCTATCACCCGAGGCAAGCTCGAGCCGCTGGACGCCGAATGTCTGCGCCCGCACTATGCCCAGACATTGTGGCACTGGGCCGACGCGCTCGAAGCGCATCTCGACGAAGCCCGGGAGATACTGGGTGAGGACGCGGACAGGACTATCCGTGCCTACCGACTATACCTCGCCGGCTCGGCCATGGGGTTCGAGCACGGCTGGACATCGCTGTTCCAGATTCTTGCGTCGCGCCCCGACGGCGTTGTCGGGCACGACGGGCCTATTATGGGCCGCCTGGGTGCCACGCAAAGCGAGTATCCCTTCAATCGGGCATATGTTTATACGCAAGATGGTAAGCATGTACTCGCGTCGAGTACATTGGAATAATCGCGCGGCGGCGGATTTCCGCGTCATGAATAGCTCTTTGCGGAGGAATGTGCCGCTGCATCGCAACTGGCTTCAGGATGGGGGCGTATCCGGTGGTCGGCATGTTCCTATCAAGTCCGGTGAACTTCCCAGAATACAGATCATGGAGTAGATCAGCGTCCGCCGACAGATCACCGCAGCGTTTGAACGGTGAGCATGGAACATTGTCGCAGAGATCGCTGCTACGGCACGATGCCGCCGTCATGCCCTGCAGCAGCTTTCGCAGGGCGCCACGCATCCGCTTGATCTGGATTGTGAATAGGGGACATCTCGTGCTTGTGCGAACGCTACGATAGCAACGTACCGCGGGGCTTCACCAAGCCGACCGCGAACTCATTCGAGACGTATTTCTGCGAGTTCGTGGGCGACCGTGGTCTCGCACACGAAGACAGGGTTGTTGTCGATTAGTTCTGTGCACTGGCGCCCCGACGTTTTAGCGGCTGGCGACGTGGCAAGCTGTCTCGGCCCGGCATTCGGCATGCGCTGGCTCATCGAGCAATGGGACAACGTCATGATTGACTGTAGTCAATGGTCGGTTCGCTTCTTCGGCTAGTCTGAGTGTGTTGATTGCGTCCCGGTTTGAAAAGTGATTTTCTTCGAAGGAGGATACGGGATATGAATGCGGGTGATATCTGTACAAGAGATGTTGTCACGTGTGGGCCAGACACTACCCTACTGGATGCGTGCCGGATCATGCGTGATCGTCATGTAGGCGACTTCGTAGCAGTGGAGGAGAGCGAGGATGGAAAGCTTCATCCTCGCGGCGTGCTAACCGATCGGGATATCGTACTCGCGGTTCTCGCTAGGGAAATCGATGCGTTTGGGCTGTTCGTCGGTGATGTCATGTCCTCGCCGCCCATCGTCGCATACGACTCGGAAGATGTGTGGCAAGTCGTGAAGCGAATGCGTTTGCATGCCATACGACGCATGCCTGTCCTCAGCAATGCGGGCGAGCTGGTGGGGCTGCTTTCGTTCGACGATCTGCTCGATGCGACGTGCGCATTATTGTCCGAGCTGTCGCTTGTTACAGGGAGACAGCCGCATTTCGAGCAGAAATATCGCGCGTGACCGTTTGTGCTGGGCTGGCGCTCACGTTGCAAACTGGAGGACTGCGTTGCCCATCAGGATTGCGAGCGAGCACACGATTCCCAACGCGAGATTCGACAGGCGAAGTGGAAAGTCTTTGCGATTGCGCAGCCAGACGACAAAGAGAAATGCAATCCCGACGACGACCTGCACCCCGAATATCCGGAACATAGTTGCATACTCGAACCCTGTCTGCTTGAGCTGGGAGAAGTCCAGTCCACGCTGGGATATTGATTGAATTGAGGTCCACATTGAAGGACATGTTCGACGTCTGGTTTCGTATCGAAGGGCCCATCAAGCCCCCGGCGTAGCAGCGCTGGGAGCTTATCAAGATGCGAGGCGGACCATTTTCCGGTCGTTGGGCCTGTCTTGTCGCGGAGAACGCCGACCAGGCGGCTATCGATGTGATTCTCGGACCCGCTGAGCAGGCGCAGACTTCCGGACACTCTTTGCCTCTTATGGTCTCTGGTCGCTCGGCCGCACCCGTCGCGCCAGGGGAAGTGGCGATCTCAAACCACGTCGCCTGAGGCGAACTTGCGCGACTCCGGTGATTTGACCTGCATCAATGCCCAGATCTCCTTGAAGACTAGGGTTTTAGTGTCCTCCATTCTCGAAGGACTCGAAACGGGAGTTGGTATGAAGACAGACCTGCCGTCGTATTCTGCCCACGGATGGCTGTGTCAGGCGTATCCATTTGCGTGCGCCTTCGGAGAAAACGAATGTGCAAGTCCCGTTTTACTCCAGTCGGGCTTTCTGTCGCTGCCCTCCCACATAGCATCTAATCATCCTAATGAACCACCGTTCGGGAGTCGTCGATGCAGTTCGAATACAGCGCGTTTCACATCGATTGCCGCATAGGTCGCGCCAGCGACGGGCATTATGTCGCGAGGGCGAGAATCACTCGCGGGGCCGGGAGTGAGGAAAATCGCGTCGAAACGCACGATCCGGGCGACATCGATTCCTTTGTCGATGAAGCGGATGCAATCTCATGCGCAAAGGCATGGGCTGTCGAATGGTGCGACGAAAACCAGGAGTGAGCCGCGCAGGTGGTTCCGTGCACATAGCATTGGAGACTGACATGGCTAAGGGACAAGAGCAGCTTGACGAACACATGAGAGCACCGCGTCGCGACGCCCCATGCCCTCATTTGTATATATCGCAATGCGACATATAGAGAAAGTCCGGCGTGGCGGCTCGGATCGATCCCGAGCGGGCCCACGATTACGCGCCTCCCTCCTTCTGATCTGCCCGCCATCAGGAAATCGTCGACCTTTCCCGAACGCGGGCGTTGTCCTGAATCAAGGTAGTCGGATACAGCGAATGTCAATCGAAGCGGCTTGTCGCCCGGGATGAACTTGATGTGCATCAAGGTACCCGGTGGCCCGAGGTGCGAGATTGGCCGTACGAACGGCAGTGCCGATGGGTGGCTGCCAGTGCTGCGATCTCAGGAGAATTGGCCATGGGAAACTACCTTCCCAAGGGGGCTCGAGCAGAAGGACCACAGCGCGTATTGGAAGGCGGCGAAATTGGCCTTCGGCAGTATATGCTGCGCGTCTATAACTACATGGCAGGGGGCTTGGCGCTCACGGGCGTCATTGCCTACATCGGAGCGATGAGTGGCTTTTATGCGTCGGTAGCTGGAACGCCCCTCTTCTGGGTTGTGTTGCTCGCACCGCTGGGGCTGGTCATGTTCCTGAGTTTCCGCATCGAGGGCATTAGCCTTGGCGCAGCACAGATCAGTTTCTGGCTCTATGCCATGCTAGTCGGACTGTCCCTTTCCGGCATCTTCCTTGTGTATACGGGCGAGAGCATCGCGCGTGTGTTCTTCATAAGCGCGGCCACCTACGGCGCAATGAGCATCTACGGTTATTGGACGCGGGCCGACCTCTCACGCTTCGGCTCCTTTCTGTTCATGGGGCTTATCGGTATCGTTATCGCTGGGCTTGTGAATCTCTTCATGACTTCCACGGCACTGCAGTTCGTCGTTTCCGTGATCGGCGTGCTCGTGTTCACAGGCCTCACCGCATACGACACGCAACGAATCAGGGACATCTATATAGCGGGTGAAGACGACGAGATCGCCGGCAAGAAGGCGATCATGGGCGCGCTTGCCCTCTATCTCGACTTTCTCAACCTCTTCCTGATACTGATGCGACTCTTCGGCAACCGCCACCGCTAGCCGAACGGTTGACTATCTTCAAACAGCGGCGGCTGCTGACGAATGCGACGAGCTTTTTCTGCGAACGAGACAGGCGCCTCTTCCTTGTGACGATCCGCCACGTGATGTTTGACGAACCTGGCAAACACTTTCCTGACCGAATCGAGATCCAATTGCGCACCGATCCCGGAAATATGACCAGGTTCATTGGGTTCTCGATCCCGCTATCCTGCGATCGAAAGACCATCTGGCGACAGGGCCGGGACACTGGCGGAGAGATCGATGTGGCAGTCGCTGAGATCGAGCGCTCTGCGCTGTCCATGACGGCGGTCTACCGCGCCTTCGCCAGCGCGCCTGCACGGCTCGCTCGATCGGGTTGAAATCGGCTCCTCGCTGCTGGTACTCGACTTCGAGGACACGCTGCGTCACATGCCTGTCATGCGCCATGCGGTGGTCGCTTCTTCGTTTGGCCTTCGCTTCCAGTGCAACGGCTACTTTCTGACTGACGCGCGCATTTCAGTGCACCCTGACCCAGGGCGACCTGCCGTGGATACTATTGGGTATCCACTCGGCGCGGCTCGATGTGGGTACGCGCGATCTGAAGCTGGACGATGCGCTCGGACTGAACTGCGCCTGGCATTGCTGACATACTGCTGACACTTACCGAAGGCTAACCTGGCGCGGTTTCGGGGGATTTCATTGAGAATCGATCAGCTCTCCCCATCGGACGCAGCCTCGAGCCTCGGCAGCGATCCTTCCGGCCTGACGGACGCGGAAGCCGACCGCAGGCGTGGCGAATTCGGCCGCAACGTTGTGCAGGAGGTTGCTCATGAGCCGATCCTGCTTCGATTGCTCAAGGAATTCATCGGTTTCTTTTCAGTCATCCTGTGGATCGCCGCAGCACTGGCGTTCTTCGCGGAATGGAGCGTCCCCGGCCAGGGCATGGCGAAAATCGGCTATGCCATCGTCATCGTCATCCTGGTCAGCGGCGTGTTCTCGTTCTGGCAGGAGTTTCGAGTCGAACAATCTCTTGCAGCCCTGCGCAAATTGCTGCCGCAGCAAATCAGCGTATTACGGGAAGGCAAGGTCAGTCGCCTGCTTGCGGAGGAGTTGGTGCCGGGCGATATCGTCGTGTTCGCACAGGGCGACAATATTCCGGCGGATTGCCGGCTGATCGAGGCCTTCGATGTGCGCGTCGACAACGCCGCCATTACCGGTGAATCGCTGCCGCAAGCACGTAACGCCGGCCCCTCCGATGCCACCGAGCTGATTCAAAGCAAAAACATCCTGCTCGCCGGCACCGCCATGGTCTCCGGCCAGGCCAGGGCGGTAGTCTTTGCAACCGGTATGCACACCGAATTCGGCAAAATTGCGCATCTCGTTCAGACAGCGGGCGACGAAGTCTCTCCGCTGCGCAGGGAGATCGCGCGCTTGAGTCGTCTGACCGCATACCTCGCTGTGTTGCTCGGGCTGCTGTTCTTCGCGGTTGGATGGGCGGTCGGCATCTCCTTCTGGCAGGCATTCATCTTTGCTATCGGCATCATCGTCGCGATGGTACCTGAAGGGCTTCTGCCTACATTGACCCTGGCGCTGGTGCTGGCCACTCAACGCATGGCAAAGCGCAAGGTTCTCATCCGTTATCTGCCTTCGGTGGAGGCGCTGGGATCCACCACAGTGATTTGCACTGACAAGACCGGTACCCTCACCCAGAACCACATGGTAGTGACGCAGCTATTTCTTGGTGCGACCGTCATTTCGACGGCTGACATTCAGCAAAGACAGGATCTCGCCCGCCTGTATCGGCCGTTTTTTATGGTCGGCCGAATGTGCCACGATCTGAACGAGACGGAGACTGCCGGGAAGCGGCGGCTGGTCGGCGATCCGATGGAAGTCGCGCTGGTTGAGATGGCACTGCAATATGTTCAGGGCGACCCCATCGGCCGTCGCCTCGACGAGCTCCCGTTCGACGCTGATCGCAAACGGCTTTCCACCGTGCAGCAGACACCTGAAGGCATCGTCCTCTACTGCAAGGGCGCCCTCGAGGCGGTGCTTCCGCTGTGCGGGCAAATGCTCTTCGACGGCAAGACCCAGCCGCTCGATGCATCGCTGCGAGCAAGCTTCCTTAAGGCGCAGGACGCGATGGCGGGGCAGGGCCTCCGGGTGCTGGCGTTTACGTTCAGGCAGCTTGCCGGTGGCTATGACCGCGAGCGCCTGGAGGAAGATCTGGTACTTGCCGGACTGGTCGGACTCGAAGACCCGCCTAGGCCGGAAGTACCGGAAGCTGTTCGCAAGAGCCATGAAGCCGGCATCCGGGTGATTATGATCACGGGCGACCACCCACGGACGGCGGAAGCAATCGCCCGCCAGGTCGGGCTAACGCGGTCTGACCATCCGGTGGTGATTACCGGCGAGCAACTCCGTCTGCTTACACCCATCCAGCTTCAGCTTGCCCTGGACGCGGAAGAAATCATCTTCGCACGCGTCGCCGCCGACCAGAAGATGCGGATTGTGGAAGCCTTGAAAAACAAGGAACACATCGTCGCCGTCACCGGCGACGGCATCAACGATGCCCCGGCGCTCAAAGCTGCTCACATTGGCATCGCGATGGGCATCATGGGCACGGATGTCGCCAAGGCGGCGGCCGATATGGTGCTGCTGGACGACAACTTCGCCAGCATCGTCAATGCGGTTGAGGAGGGACGTGCGGTCTTCGAGAACATCCGCAAATTTCTGACCTACGTGCTGGTGCACAACGTTGCCGAGTTGATTCCCTATCTGGTCTTCGTCTTGTTCCCGATTCCCTTGGCGCTGACACCGATTCAGGCGCTCTCGGTCGACATGGGGACGGACACGCTCACCGCCCTGGGCCTTGGTGTGGAGAAGCCGGCGCCCGTGGTCATGCGCCGTCCTCCCCGCCCGCAAACCGAAAGGCTGATGAACTGGCCTCTGGCGTTGCGAGCCTATCTCTTTCTGGGCCTGATCGAGGCGGCCATTGCCATGGCGGCATTTTTCTTTGTACTCAATGGCGGTGGCTGGAAATACGGCCAAAGTCTCTCGCTCCGCGATCCCCTCTACCGGCAAGCCACCACGGCCTGCCTGAGCGCAATCATCGTGATGCAGGTCGTTAATGTGTTTCTGTGCAGAAGCTCCACCCGATCGTCACGGTCGACAGGTTTGGGGGGCAACCCGCTGCTTATAGTTGGCGTGATCACGGAAATTGCCATGTTGATCCTGATCAACTATGCTCCGTGGGGCAATGCTCTTCTCGGAACGACAGGAATCGGAATCACTACCTGGTTCTTCATCATCCCGTTCGGGGCCGTGATGCTGGGTCTCGAAGAGTTGCGCAAGTGGGCTGTGCGGAAGAAGTCGCGTGATTAGTGATTCGCCTGCGAGCAGGTCTGCGCACGATTCGCGGCACCGCGACGCCCCCGTTGATGAGGGGCTCCAGAATAAGGCTTTCATCGGGCTGATCGGCGAGTACTGGATACCCAGTACGGCGAGCACGCTGAAGGCGATGATGGCATAGAATCCGCGCGTATCGCTCACCTTGCGTTCGAGGCGTCGCAAACGCGAGCCGACAGCGAACGGAAGGTCGCTTGGTACATGCCCGTAAATAAAGTAATCTTTTCTATCGGTTGGCGACAGGCAGCCTAACTTCGCATACCGGAATTTTTCATCCTGCTGGGCCTGCCGACGATTGCCAGGAGACTGCAATGCCTAAGAAAATGCCTACTGCAGACGAAATCCGCGAGGAGGTGCGGCAGCGGATATTTCGGGATCGACCGGTGGGCGTAGACAGGGCTGACATATCTATTCCCCTGCCGAAAGCTTATCCGGTGGATGCAGAAACTGGGATATGAAGGAGACAGGCCATGTTGGCTATGACGCCGTGAACGTCTGGAAAATCCGTGGCGACAGTCGGATTCACTCTGGCGAACGAGGTATGCAAGCGTTGACCTGCATCAAGCGGGCGACCGTCGCGCGCAATGGCGCGCTCTCACGTCGTGCAGACGAGGTCCAGGTTACAGCGTGCTTGATTTGAGTCGAGCCCGACACTGGCGCGGCTCAGAGACTTGAGATCACGCGTTGGTGCGCCTTCACACCTTTTCCGGAGCTGTCAGGATGAGCTACAAAAGCATCGTCGTTCACCTCGACACGAGCGAACGCGCTCATCCACGGCTCGAACTTGCACTGCGGGTGGCGAAGCAGTTCCACGCGCACCTCACAGGCGTGTTTGCGCTATTTACGCCGGAACCGCGGTCGTTCTGTCTGATAGCCGGCACGGCGGAGTATAACCGGGACCAGGAGAACTTGCGCGCTGAGCGCCGCGCCGTCCTTGAGCAGCTGTTCCACGCCGAGTTGGGCCGGGCGCAAGTTGCCGGCGACTGGATCGCCACCGACGAATACGCGAACATCGCTGTGCCGCGTCGTGCCCGTTGCGCCGACCTGATCATCGCGGGTCAGGACGATCCGAACGATCCCGAATCCTACATCGGCGATCATTTTCCGCAAAATCTCGTGATGTCCATGGGACGGCCGGTGTTGATGGTGCCCTACGTCGGTGCCTATCCTTCGCTCGGCAGTCACGTGATGGCCGCATGGGACGGCAGCCGCGAAGCTACGCGAGCCGTCCACGATGCGCTGCCGTTCATGCGGCTTGCAAAGAAGACGACTGTCGTCACAGTGAACGGCGAAAAGAGCGAAGCGCCCGGCGGCCGCGTTCCCGGCTCAGACATCGCCACCGTCATTGCGCGGCACGGCGCGAACGTTGAGGTCGCCGATATTGAAGTGGCGATCGGCGCGTCGATCGGCGATGCACTGCTGTCGCAGCTCACCAATATCGGCGCCGACATGCTTGTGATGGGAGCCTACGGGCACGCGCGCTGGCAGGAACTGGTGATGGGCGGTGCGACGCGCGCGATACTGAAGTCGATGACTGTGCCTGTGCTGATGTCACATTAATTCCCGTCAGGGTGGTGAGTACCATCCTGGGTGTGGCGACCTCGCGCCGACACGCCCCCGAACGCCGCCACAGAAGCCAGCGAGGAAAGCGGCTTTTGCACCCCTGCGTGCCGGACGCATGACGGCCCTGCAAGCTGCACCTGCGTCGCGTTGGTTTGCATCAACGCCCGACACCAGGCGGCCCGTAGACTGAAATCAAAATCCTTTCTGGAGTGGTAGTCGTGAACGCACTGCAAAGCACTTTCTGCGCCGTGGGTATCGCCGGCTTACTTTTTGTGCCAGGCGGCGACGCACTCGCCCAAGCCGAGCCGACGGCACTCATCGATCAACATCACTGCATGTTCTGTCACACGACCAATGGGCCCTTTTCTGCCCCGTCGTTCCACCAGATCGCCGAGCGCTACCGCAACAAGCGGAGCGCTGACGTCATGCTCGAAAACAAGCTGCGGCTCGGCGGCAAGGCGCACTGGGGTGACATGTCGATGCCGCTATCTGCCGATCGTGGCGGCCCGATCTCGCCCGAAGACGCCCACACGCTCGTTCAGTGGGTGTTGGGCCAATGACACTGCGGCTGCGGCACGCGTGCTGCGGTTCACGTCCGGAGAAGTTCATGCATATCAGGGCGTGTACCAAGCTGAGCGCGAATTTCTATCAGCCGGGGGTATATGGATCCGCCATAACAGTCTGGGCCACCGCAGTCCCGATGTTCTTCGACACCGGGATCACCCGCGGGATCGGCCAGAGCGCCAATTGGCACAACGTGTCGCAACTGGTGCCACGGAATGCTGCCCGGGAACCACCCGCTGCCTCCATACATTCGGCGAGCCTTATAACTTCAACGCTTATGATAGAAATTCGCGTTCAGCCTGGTCCACCCTCCATATCAACGACGACGGGCAACATGGCATCGGTTCGCGCCACTTCGACCAACAGTCCCTGAGCGTATAGCGTGCGCCAGGCCCACACCTGGATGGCGTTGATGTTGTTCTCGCGGGCGACCCGTGCGACCGAAGCGCCGACTTCGAACGTCTGCTCGACAACCGAGCGTTTCCATTCCATCGGATGCTGTCGGCTCTGACGCCTGGTGGGTAACTCGACTGTCTGAGGCACCGTTTCCATTCTCGTTGAACCGACACCGTCAAGGTGAGCTTTTGCGGGAGACCCCGTTGACCCTCGGTACAGGCCGGATACATTCAATGTCGAACATGGCATTTCCCTGGTGCTACGCGTAACCGCCGGAAGGGCGTCGATGCACCGATAGGTCCACGAAAGGTTGGGTAAGAAAGTGACAGCCTGACCGTTCCTGAAGCGACGCATGCCGCACAAACACAACGCCGATCGCCGACATCACATCCCGAAGATGGCGCATCGCATGACGAACCGGCCGAGTACAAAGCGGGCCTGCACAGCCGGGGGAGTCTGACGCTGTGGATCACGCCCGAGGCGCCCGCGCAGCGGCAGGCGCATCGACGTACCACTCCGGGCGGCCAGCCCCGCTATTCAGCTCTGGCGATCGAAACGGCCCTGATGCTCGGTAGTGCGTTGCGGATGCGTTTGCGGCAGGCCGGAGGACTGCTGGGTTCGGTGGTTCATCTGATGAGGCTGACGTTGCCGATCCCCGATCACACGACCCTGAGCCGGCGCGCGAACCAGCGACCCGCTGTCAGCCGCGCGCCGTTGCCCGACGCTCCACTGGAGGTGCTGGTCGACAGCACTGGGCCGCAGGCTACGGCGCGGGTCAATGGCTGAAGGAGAAACACGGCGTAAATTCGCGCCGCAGCCGGCGCAAGCTGCATCTGGCGGTCGATGCCAGCGCGGGTCGGATCGCGGCGCACACGCTCATCGATCAGGAGGGAGACGAGCCGTCGCAGGTCGCACCGCTGCTGGACCAGAACCCAGGCGAGATCTGGCGGTTCATCGCCGATGGCGCGTACGACGGCGCGCCGACGTACCCGACAGTCGCGCAGCACAGCGCGGCGGGCCAGGCCGTGATTGCGCCGCGATCGACTACAGTGCGCAGTTGCGAGACCGGCCCGCCGACCCAGCGTGATCGCCATCTCAAAGCGATCGCGGCGAAGGGGCGGCTGGGCTGGCAGGAGGTCGGCGGTTATGGTCGGCGCGACCCTGGTCGAAACGATGACGGGCCGCTACAAGGCGCTGATCGGCGCGCGTCTGCGGGCATGCAGCCCCGAAGCTCAGCAGACCGAGCAGCGATCGGTGCGGCGGTGCTCAACCGCATGCTGGCCGCCGCACGCCCCAAGCCCGTCCGCGGTAAGGTTCACACGACATAATCCATGGGGTAAGGGCGCGTTGCGCTCCGTTTCGCCTCCGTGCACCAATGCCCATGTGCGCAGTATCCCGCGAGAGGCAATCGACGCCCTCGTTCGTGGAGCAGCGCGTCACCGGTCGTAGTCTCGGGATCTTCGGTGAGCCGCGCGTGAATGTCATGGCTCTGAATCTGGCGTTGCAGCGAGTTTATCCTGGCCGGTAGCGCCTGCTTGTATTTCTACCTGCGAGCAAATTCGGTGGATTGAGTGACGAAGGCGTCGTTGATAACCAGGTCATACGTTACCTGGCTAAATCCAGGGTTATCCTCCAGCAGTTTTCTCTCCAGAGCCTCACAATCAGGACGCTTGTCAAATGCTGCCGAGACATAGGCGCGTGCGTCCTGGTTCAGGCGCCGGACTTGTGCAATCGCCTCGTTTATCTCTTGTGGGGTTTTGTTTGGGTAGATATCCGAAAGAACGATCGCCCCCGACGACAGCGAGAAACCGGGCGTTGTGTCGACGGGTCTATGGTTATAGCGCTCGACGCGAAAGACGCCATCCAGGAAATTTCCTTCTGACGCGATCTTTAACGCGTGATCGCGCTCTGTAGCAGAGAACAGTTGAAGATCGCTCATGGTCTCTCCTGATTTCATGACGAATTCCGTCGTTTATCTAATGTAGCAGATCCCAGCGTGGAGGGACGGCGTGCTGTCGCTGACATTGCCGAAGAAGGCGCCTTCAGCACAGAAGCGCCTGCAGATCGGTTAGTTATAGAAATCAGCGCCATCCCGCTGACCTTGGGCTGGCCATTCCAAAGGCCGCCCGGCAGCCTCCAGATCTCAATCTCAAGCGTGCTGCCGGTTCGGCAAGCCGACGGTTTGCGCGAGGATCGGCAGTTCATCCTCATTGAGCCGCAACGCGTCGGCGAGGAGCCGGTGATTGATCCAGCCGCGGATCACGTTGACAAGCCCGGCTGACGCGCAATAGAGCGCTACGTTCTGCGCAATCGCGCCAGCGGTGACAGCAGAAAATCGTTCGCGCTGTTGCTGCGGCATCTCCTGCAAACTGGACGTCCGGACCACATACACGAGGTCGAGCGGTGCCTTGCCGACGAAATCCTGATAGCCGGTCAGATTGCGCGCATCGATGGAGTGCTTGAGCAGCAGTTGATGGTTGGGCGCATCGTAACGATAGACACCATTGGGCAGCGCCACATAGATGTCGATTTCATTAAAGGCATGTGGCGATGGCGCGGTGCGTCCGCCGCTGACCGGGCGGTTGACGCCATCCGCAGCCCACAACAATTCTCCGAGCGTGTCCATTGACAGCGGAGTCGGTGCGAATTCGCGGGTACTTGATCGAAACGACAGCGCGGTCATGAGCGGCAGACCTGAGCGCTGGTCGGCCTGCGGCAGCGCGATGGTTTTTGGCGCAGTGCCCTCGGCCGATTCGGGCCGTGCATCAGGCAAGGTCTCGTAGGTCAGAAATTGCATCTCAGTCATTTCAAACTCCTCTCAACATCACATGTATCCGGTTGGCGCATTGCCATCTTCACGATAGTTCGCGCGCTGGCGCCCCCCTTGATCTCAATCAATCCACGAGTGGCGCCGGGTTCGCGACCAGTAGACCATGAGTGCGATCGCGCCGAGCATGCCGCCTATGTGCGCGAAATGGGCGACGTCCGCTTCCTCGCCGCTCGCGCCCAGAAAGAGTTCGAGCACGCCGTAACCGGTCGCGAATACCCACGCTGGCATCGGAATAGGCGGGAACAGCAATACCACGCGGCGGTGCGGAAACAGCATCGCGTAGCTCACCAGCAGGCCGAACACGCCGGCCGATGCGCCGATCGTCGGATAGCTGTGCGTGCTGGCAAGCGACACGGCGATTTGCACGAGCGCGCCGCTCACGACGCTGGCGACGTATAGCGCGGCCACGCGCACATGCCCGATGGTCTGTTCGACCTCACGGCCGAACATGTACAGGCCGAACATGTTGAATAGAAGGTGCATCGGGTTCGCATGCAGTGCACTGTAGCTCAGCAACTGCCAGACTTGGAAGATGGGCTCGTCGGCGGCAACTGCGGGAGATGGCGGCCAGAGTGCGAACAGGCCGATGAGCAGGTTGGGATCGCGCTGTTCGAGGAAGAACGCGACGATATTTATCGCAATCAGTGTGAACGTCATCATTACCGGTTCTCTCGGGGGACGGGTTTCCCCACCCTATCGCTGCTGGAGCGTGAAACCTTGACGCATATCAGACAGTCGCCCGACCGCAGCGGTAACGTTGACCATGCGAACCGCGCTAACCTGCTGGAGGCGAAAAACGAACCTCATTCGATTGAGCGGATTTTTCCTTTCGCTGTTTCGTCCAGAACGATAAGCCGCGGCGATACCGCGGGCGATGCGGTGCGACGCAAGTGAGTAGCGTGACCACCTGGAAATGACAGGAGAGTGCGATGAAGACGGACCAGCAACTGCAGCAGGAAATCGAAGAGGAGCTCGCGTGGGATCCGGCGGTCAACGTGACGGATATCGGCGTCGAAGTGAGGGAGCGGGTTGTCACGCTGTCGGGGCATCCAGCCAGCTATGCGGAAAAGCTGGCCGCTGAGAAGGCGGCGCAACGGGTCGCGGGCGTCAAGGCGGTGGTTGTTGAAATGAACATTCGACTGCCGCACGGTGATATACGAACGGACGAAGATATTGCCAACTCGGTTCGCTCGATCCTGAAATGGACCGTTGGACTGCCGGAGGCCTCGGTTCAGGTGCAAGTCGAGAAGGGCTGGGTAACCTTGCGCGGCGAGGTCGACACGGCGTTCCATCGGCACGTGGCCATCCGCACGATCAGCCAAATGCGTGGCGTCACGGGCGTCTCGAATCTGATCGACGTGGGCGGCGACGTGGCTGCGGACGACGTCGGTGAGAAGATCAACAAGGCCTTGCAACGCCATGCCGAGCGGGAGGCCAATCACATTGGGGTCACCGTGCATGAGGGCGTCGTCACGCTGACGGGCAAGGTGGACTCGTATGCGGAGCGATCGGCCGCTCGGGGGGCAGCGTGGTCGGCACCGGGCGTGCATGCGGTCATCGACAATCTGACGGTCGGGTAGCGTGCGAGCGCAAGCCGCGCGTGGCCTTGCGCCGAACGCGCGGCATACACCGCTAGATATCAGCGCACACACTGCATGTAGAGGCATTGTTCATGACAATCTCAGGTAATGTTTGTGAAGCAGACCGGTCCGTTTCCACCGACGTCAACGAGACCGCTGGCGTTACGATTGCCGGATTCGGGTCAGTCATCGCACGCCGGAAGGTGTCTTTACACACGAGTTCAAGCACAGCAGGATATTCGCGACGGAACGCGAAGCGGTACTCGAAGGATTGCGGGAAGGGATGGTGTGGATCGGGCTGAAGCGAGCAAAGACCATCCACGTGTAGTTTTTCCGCAGTATGCGGGCGCGCGGAGTCGACGCCTCGACACCCGAAGTGACAGCCATCTGAGACCTTGCGTCGGACCACACTTCAATAGCGCAAATATTTTTCGCGCAGGGGCGAGAAGCGCGCTAATTGCGTTGCCTCGATCGCTTCAAGCAATTCGGGCACTGCGCCCTCCTGAACCGCTTGCGACAGCGCAGCCGAGCCGATCGAATCGCGTGTCGCGTCCATATCGAACGTGGCGGGATAGCGTGCGTGCAGCGTGGACAACAACGCCAATCCGAGGCGCGCGGGCGGACGTGGCGTTTGCATCGTGTCGCGAACGATACTCACGCCATGGCAGAGCTGGCCGCGCCAGGTGGATTCGGTAGGGACGAAATCGACAGGTTCGAAATGCGCGCCGACATCGAGCACATTCAGCGCGCGTGCCAGCATGACGCCGTCGATCCATGGCGCGCCGATCCATTCGAACGGATGTGGCGTGCCACGGCCCACGCTCACATTCGCACCCTCGAGCAGGGCGACATCCGGGTACAGATCGAGTTGGGCGAGCGTGCGCAGGTTGGGCGATGGCGGCACCCAGCCCAGGCCGGTATCGGCGAACCGCATCGCGCGGCGATATCCATGCATCGGAACGACGCGCAGATCCGCACCGACGTGGCGTTCCTGGTTGAACAGATCGGCGAGCTCGCCTACCGTCATGCCGGGCAACAGGGGTAACGGAAAATATCCGGTGAACGACTCGCGCCCGGCATCCTGGAGCGGGCCGCCGAACTGGTCCGCGCCGAGCGGATCCGGGCGATCCAGCACAAACAGTGGAATGCCGCGTGCGGCGGCGGCTTCGAGCGCGTAGCCGAGCGTTGTCTCATAGGTGAAGAATCGTACGCCTGCATCCTGAACGTCGAAAACGAGGGCGTCCAGTGCGTCGAGCGAGCCGGTCGGAAAGCGCTGATCTTTACCGTAGAGACTGTACACGGCGAGGCCCGTTGCGGAGTCGATGGTGTCGCCGACCTTCGCGTCGACGTCGGTGTTCAGACCATGTTCCGGTGAGAACAGGGCCGCGAGCGTGACACCGGGCGCGTGTGCGAGGACGTCGACGGTACGCCTGCCCGCCGAGTCGAATCCGCTGCGATTGGTGATCAATCCGACTCGCATGCCGCTCAGCGGAGCAAACTGCTGCGTTTCGAGCACGTCGACGCCCACCTGTACCGGACCTGTCGACACCGGCAAGCGTGTTGCCGCACTCAGCGCCGGCATTGCCCACGGCAACAAATGGCCTGTTTGGGCCACGGATAGCGGCGCCGTGTGGCTCGCCAGCAGCGCGAGCACCTGCGCACGAACTGGCCGGGCGTCGCCCTGGTCGTCCGGATGCACGCGGTTGGTCAGGATCACCACGAACTGCCGTGATGCGAGATCGATCCAGATCCCCGTGCCGGTGTAACCGGTGTGGCCGATCGTACCGATCGGCGGCAGACGGTCGCGGTTCGATACTAGCGGTGCAGCCAGTTCCCAGCCAAGGCCGCGCCATGGGACAGTCGAAAGTGGCGACGCGGCCGCAGCCAGCGCGGCAATGCTCTGCGCCTGCAAAATGCGGCTCGTGCCGGAGCGCCCGCCGTTGAGCAACATTTGCGCAAAGCGGGCGAGATCGTCGGCGGTGGCGAACAATCCAGCGTTGCCGGAGATGCCGCCCATCCATACTGCGGTTGGATCATGCACCCGTCCGCGGCGCATGCCGGCCCGATCGGCAGTTGTCGCGGCGCTGCGCGCCGCGCGCGAGGTATCAGGCACGAAGACTGTATCGCGCATGCCGAGTGGCGCGAACACATGAGCGTGGCAATACGCACCAAGCGACTGGTGCGTGATGCGCTGCACGAGTTCGCCGAGTACCACGAAATTGAGGTCGCTATAGATGACGCGCTGGCCCGGTTTGCCGAGCAGGTGTTCTGCGGCGATTGCGTTCAATATGCCACCACGGCCCGCAGTCCGGAGGTATGCGCAAGTAACTGACGCACCGTCACGGCCTCTTTGCCGCTCGCTGCGAGGGCTGGCCAGTATTGTGCTACGGGCGCGTCGAGCCGCAGGCGGCCGGTTTCGGCCAGTTGCAGGATCGCGGTGGTGGTCGCGATCACCTTGGTCAGTGACGCAAGATCGAATTCCGTATCAAGCGTCATCGCCTCCGCGGCGGGCGCGAGCGCGCGCTGTCCGAACACCTCGCGATAGAGCACCTGGCCGGCATCGCCCATCAGCACAACCGCGCCGGGAATCCGGCCGGCGGCAATCTGTGCGTCGACGATCTGTTCGAGTTGCTGGCGCGCAGCAGCATCGAGACCGGCAGCGCACGCGAGATCCGCGGCGATGGCAAGTCCGATCAGGACCGCACAGCACCGTTTCAGAAGACGACTCACCGGTGCGGCATGTCGGCTGGCTCGTAGTGATTGCGGGGATCCCATAGCATCCATCCATCGGTGCCGGCTGCGTCGGCGGCGTCTACCTGGGCACGGATCGCCGCAGCATCAAACGGCCGGTGATCGAACGCGTAGTCGCGAAATGCCTGCAGCCACGGACGAAACCGTACGCTTGGGAGTTTTGTTCGCTGCACCGCCTCGGCTAACGAGCGCCTGACGATCTGACCAGGGTCCGCGACAGGGTTGGTGCAGCCTGGCAGACCCCACGTGAAGCCTGATGGGTACAACATCGGCGAAATATAGTCGAGCGGCGCGCCAAGCACTTCGATCTGCTGGCCGATCGCCGTATCGTCGAGATTCCAGCACACGTAACCAAAAATATCGGCGGCAACGAAGACGTTGTACGGTGCGAGGCGCGCGCGCGCCGCCTGCAGAAAGCCGACGATCGCTGCAGTCCGATTCCCCCGGGTATTGGGCAGCGCGAAACGCAGTCCACCTGCATCGGGAAAGCGGACATAGTCGAACTGGATTTCGTCGAACCCCATACGCGCGGCCTCTTCGGCGACATCGAGGTTATGCTGCCATACCTCGTGAGAAAACGGGTCCACCCACTGCAGATGCTCGCGATCGCGCCACGGCTTGCCCGATTCGTCATGCACGCTCCAGTCGGGGTGCGCGTCGGCGAGCGGGTCGTCCTTGAAGACGACGATGCGTGCGATCAGATACAGGTGCTGACGATGCAGTTCGGCAAGCAAGGCCGGGAAATCCTGCATAAGAGGCGCGTGTTCCTTGAGCTGGGCGGTCGCGCCGATCGCGTCGCGCGCCGCACTGCGGTAAGGCGTGAGCCCGCGGTCGCCCTTTACGTCGATCACGAGCGCATTGATCGCAGTGGTTCGGGTCAGGCCGGTCGCTTCGTCGCGCAGCGTGGTATTGGTGATGCCGAAGACGGAAAGATAGACGGCTTTCGGACGAAAGGGCGTGAGCGCGAGCGTGACGGACTGTCCAGCAGACACTTCGGTTTGGGCGCGCAGATATCCCGGCGCGCGAGCCGCGATCGTCGGCCCGGGCTGATCGACTTCGAAGCGGCCGCGCTCGTCGGCGCGCGTCACGCCAGCCGCGCTGGTGACGATCGCGCCGGGCACCGGACTGAGCGTGCTTTCGTCGAGTACGACGCCGGTTACCGCTGCGGCAGGCGGGCTGGCAAGGAGCGTCGCAATCACGAGCCCGGCGATGATCGAGCAGCCTTTCAGGATGTTTCTGTACGTCATTGCATGTTTTCCGAGGCGGGCATGGTTGGCGTTTGCGCTTCGTCAAGCAGTCGCGCGAGTGCACCGGTACCGTAGGCGTCGATCATCAGGAAGCGCGGCAGCGCGAGCAACGGCGAGTGACGGTCGGCTTGACGGGCGTTTAACGTGAAGCCCGCGACGTAGCCTTCATCGGCGGCAATCGCCATCAGTTCGTCGTCGTAGATTCCGAACGGCCACGCGAGCATGTCCACGTGGCCGCCCACCTCGGACTCTATTCGCCGTCGCGAGGTATCCAGCTGGGCATGCACGAACTGACGGAAATCAGCCTCGCTGCGGCGCTTGCGCTCGACGTTGAAGTTCGGATGCCAGTAGGTATGCGACTGGACATCGAACAGGCCAGTTTGCCCGAGGCTGCGCAACTGGTCCCAGGTCAGGGCATAGGACGCATTGGAGATCGCTGACGGGTAGACAAACAAGGTGACCGGAAAGCGGTCGCGCAGCACGATCGGCAACATCTTCCCGTAGACCGAGCGATGCCCGTCGTCGACCGTAATCACCACCGGTTTGGCGGGCAGCGCCGTGCCTGAACCGTTTAACCAGTTCACCACGTCGCGCAACGGCACGATGTGATAGCCGTGCTCGCGCAGGAACTGCAGATGCGTCTCGAAGGTTGTGACGCGCACGGTCATCGAGTCGTCCGCAGTGTCGGAAAAGCGGTGATAGACAAGGATCGCGACCCGCGGTTCGGCGGTCTGCGCCTGTACGGTTGCAATGTCCATCAGCCAGCAGACGCTGAGGACTATTGCGCGCCAGGCGCGCCAAATCGATCGACTCATAAGATCCTTGATTACGTGTCATGCGTGTGCCGGCCGTGCCGTTGGCCATCTGCTCAATCTGGTCGAGCGAGCCGATCACGGCAGGCCGCCCCGTACAGGATGCAAATTCACAGGCCGCCTCCACCTTGGGTCCCATTGAGCCAGCAGGGAAGGACTTGGACCGGAGCCGGCTCGCCGCTATTTCACTTGATGCAGTTTCGCGAGACGTGTGCCAGTGTTCGTAGACTGCATCGACGTCAGTCGCGATCAACAGCAGATCGGCGCCTACGTCGGCAGCCGGTAGCGCGCTGCACAAGTCCCTGTCGATTACGGCTTCGACGCCGGAACGAGCCTTGCCATCGGCGGCGATCGTCACTGGAATGCCGCCGCCTCCCGCAGCAATCGCGACCGCGTCGCGATCGAGCAGCCATTGGATCGCCCGCAGTTCCAGGACGCGTCGCGGCTCGGGAGAAGTGACGACGCGCCAGTAGCCGGCGCAGTCGGCCGTGACGGTCCAACGGTGGCGAACGGCAAGGCGTTCGGCGTCCTCTCTCGCATAGACCGGACCGATCGGCTTGGTTGGATGGTCGAAGGAGGGATCGTCGACGTGAACTTCGACGCGTGTGAGCAAGATGGTGACTTCACGGTCGTGTGGCAGAGCATTGGAGAAGGGTCGCGCCCAAGCACCCAGTCGCGCGCCTGACGTTCGCGGAGAATATCGGCGAGCAGATCATGAGTATCGAACACTTTCTCTACCAACCAACGCGGGGACTGTAACGGTGTCGCGCGCGGGCCAGCAGATATGCGGTGCGGGGTGGGGCCACCGCGACGGCTTCGCAGGAAAAGGGCGCCACACCGGCTTGCGAGGCGCGTACCCGCGTGTCCGGTGCAGCGGACACGGCCGCAGTTCGTGACGATCGCGAACTCTCGTCCGTTTTGGCACGGCTTGCGCGCGCAGTGAACGGCGCGGACCCTGCAGATGAATGATTTCCACGAGCGTGCCGGGTATGTTTGCAGTCCGGTCGTTGCGGGTTATGCGCTCGATCAATCCCAGCAGACTCACTGCCCTGCGCAGGCAGGCGGCACTGAGCCTGCCGCTCGACAGCGGGGGCAGGTCGTCAACGATAGTGGCCGCATGACGGATTTCCAGCCGGCAAGCGCGCGTCGCATCGTCGAGCACGATCAACACGTCGTACGCCCTCGCGTGGTGGCGCGCGTGCCGGTAACGGAAACTGAAGCGAGTGACGGCGGACTGACGGCCCCGCAGCCGTGCTATCGGCGCAAGCATCACACGCCACCGCTGTAGAGGTCAGGCGAGACACCGCCGAAGGACGATGCAGTGTCCGCCGCCGGTGTGCCCACGACCATGCAATCGGTCGTCAGCAGCAGCGACGCGACGGAGACCGCGTTCTGCAACGCCGTGCGCGCGACCTTGACCGGATCGACGATGCCGGCTTCGATCATGTCGCCGTACTGGCCGTGCGCTGCATCGTAGCCGTACGAACCGCTTGCCGCTGCAACCGCATGCACGACCGCCGGGCCATCGGCGCCGGCGTTCTGCGCAATCTGGCGCAACGGTGCGGCGAGCGCATTGAAGACGATCTTTGCCCCGGTATGCTGCATCTCCGTGCCGCTCCCGGGCTCGAGAAGCACGCAACGAGCGCGCAGCAGCGCGACGCCGCCGCCCGGCACGATACCTTCCTCGACAGCTGCCCGGGTCGCGTGCAAGGCATCCTCGAAGCGGGTCTTGCGTTCATGGAGTGCGGCCTCTGTTGCGGCGCCCACCTTGATCACGGCGACGCCGCCCGCAAGCTTCGCAAGCCGGTTCGCCAGCGCATCGCGTTCGCGTCCCGCGCCAAGCGTCTCCAGCTGTTGCTTAAGGCTGGCGATGCGCTCGTCGATTCGCTTGCGCTCGCCACCGCCCGCGACGATCGTGGTCGTATCGCGCGTAATCTCGACGCGCCGCGCGGAGCCAAGATCGTCGAGCGTCGCGTGTTCAGCGGTGCGTCCCATCTGCGGCGAAATCACCGTGGCACCGGTCAGCGCGGCGAGATCGGCGAGTTGTCCGGAACGTCCTTCACCGAAACCGGGTGAGCGGATCGCACAGCACTTCAGCGTACCGCGCAGGTGATTGACGACGAGCGTGGCCAGCGCTTCGCCTTCGACTTCGTTGGCGATCAGCAGGAGCGGCTTGCCGATGCCGATGATCGCTTCGAGCACGGGCAGCAGATGCGCGACAGCCGCAATCTTCGTATCGCACAGCAGGATACGCGGCTCTTCCAGCACGAACTCACGGTTCTGCGCTTCTACGAAGAGGGGCGAGAGGTAGCCACGCTCGATCAGGGAGCCGTCGACGATCTCGAGTTCATCGTCGAGCTTCGAGCCGTCCTCGATGCTAATTGCACCGTCCTTGTGGACACGCTCGACCGCCTGCGCCACCAGCGTACCGATACTTCCATCGCCGCTCGCTGAGATGGTCGCGATCTGGCGCATCTCCTCGATGGTGGAGCAAGGCCTCGCAAGGCGATGCAGTTCTTCGACGACGCTTTTGCCGGCAGCCTCGATCGCCCGCTTCAGCGCCATCGGATCGTAGCCAGCGGCCACGCATTTCATGCCTTCGACCATCATGGCCTGGGCGAGCGTGGTGGCAGTGGTAGTGCCGTCGCCGGCCACTTCGCTGGTTTTCGTTGCGACTTCGCGCAGCAGTTGCGCGCCCATCGCCTCGAAGGGATCCTGCAGCTCGATCGAACGGGCAACGACCACACCCGAATTCGCGATCAGCGGCGGGCCACCGGGCCGCTCGACAATCACGTTGCGGCCACCGGGGCCAAGGGTGACCTTGACTGCTTCCGCTAATGCGTTGACACCATTAAGCAGCAAGTGCCTCGCACTCTGATGAAAGACCAGCGACTTGGCCGACACAGTTCACCTCCAGATAGATAAGACGGTTTGCGCGATGTGCGGGCGTCCGCGACTGACCATGCACCATGTACCTCACTGAGCCGGAAGAGCACGCTACGGCCCGCGCCGGTTCGATAGCGGTGGATCTCCACAAGATGCTTATTCCACACCCTGCACGCCGTGAAGCGTTGATATAAGTCAAGCCGTTCCGCGCGGGACAGCTATTCCTCGCGGGGCACCCGTTCATACCAGTGCTCAATGATCTGCCAGATCTGAGGAGCGGTTTCGGCAACGCAGAACAGGTCCGCGTCACTCTCAGCGATCATGCCCTCGTCGATCAGGAACTGGACGTCAAAGGCCTGGCGCCAGAAGCGCTCACCCACGAGCAGTACGGGAAGCGGTTTGATCTTGCCTGTCTGCAGGAGCGTCAGCACCTCGAATAGTTCGTCGCAGGTGCCGTAGCCGCCGGGGAAAAAGACCGCCGCCTTTGCCCGCTCGAGCAGGTGCAACTTGCGGATCGCGAAATAGTGGAAGCGAAAACAGAGGTCCGGGCTCAGGTACGGATTCGGCAACTGCTCATGAGGCAGCGAGATGTTGAAGCCGATGCTCGCCGCGCCGGCTTCGAACGCACCGCGATTTGGCCGCCTCCATGATGCCGGGCCCACCACCTGTGACGACCGTCAGCTTGGGCAGCGTGGGCGTCGGCTCCGTGCGCCCTATGAGACGGCCAAGCTCGTAGGCGACCGTGTTGTATGCGCTCTTATCCAGAAGACGCTGCGCGAGTGCGACCGCGCGCTTGCAGACCGGATCGCCGGCGGCGGCGTCTAGCGCGCGCTGTGCCGCCTCAAGCCGCTGCAGCGCCACACCGGGTTCGATGAGGCGCGTGCTTCCGTATACGACGACGGTATGGTCGATCTGGTGGCGCTGCAGCAGCGCTTCAGCCTTCCAGTAGTCCAGTTGCAGGCGCACGCCGCACATGTCGGGGCGCTGCAGGAAAGCGAGGTCTTCGTCAGCCTGCTGATAGCTCGGGCTTTCGACGAGGCGCTGAACCCGGAGGTCGACGCGAGGCGTGGACAGCAGCGATGCGGCAGCGGGTTGTTCAGTCATGAAATGCTCCGTACGGAGGAAGCGGAGTGTCCCCGTATTGCAATCAGCTTCATGATTGACGCGTGCCGGGTGCACTTCATGATCCACATCAAATGCGATCAAAAGTCAGAGCGCCGAGTTGACATTGCGGCACGACGCCCACGTCATGGCTTGCTGCGTCCGTAGCGGCGCGCCGGGCGTCTGCTTGATCTGGATCATGAAGCGCGCTGCGAGCATCCTTATTCTGACCACATGCACTGCACTTGAATTACTGAAAACGGCACTCAACAGGAGGGGCTCGGTGATGACTGCCATACGTGCACGGATGAAAAAAGGTCAGATGCGCCGCGACAAGCAACCGCAGGCACATACTCGCGACAGCTACCGGTTGCCGAAGCGCAGTTTGGGAGCCTCGCGTTGTCCCGATTGCGGCGCAGTGTATGACAAGGGGCGCTGGACGTGGCACGCATTGCCTGGCCAGATGCACCAATTGCTATGCCCAGCGTGTCAGCGGATTCATGAGCAGGCACCGGCCGGAGAGATCAGCTTTCATGGAGACTATCTGCTGAACCGGCGCGACGAAGTGCTGGCGTTGCTGCGTCATCAGGCAGACGGTGAAAGTGAAGAACATCCGCTTGAACGGATCATGGATGTCCAGCAAGACGCGGAGCATATCGTCGTGCATACCACCGGAGCGCATCTGATCCGGCGGCTCGGCGCGGCCATGCTGCACGCGCATCAGGGAGTCCTGGAGCTCAGCTATCGCGACAATGAAGGGCTGTTGCGCGCCCATTGGACGCGTTCGTCGGGTACGTGATCCGGGTTGCCGGCTATTTCCAGTTGTATAACGGTCGACGCTGAAAGCGATGAACGATAAGTCCAATTTAACCAGCGTCTGGATCACAGTCGGCTTCATGCTTCTATTCGTAGCGCAGATCTTCCTGTACCGGCAGCCAATTGAAGCGATCGCCTACAGCGATTTTCACCGGCTGCTGGTTGCGCGGCAGCTCGACAACCTGGAGATCAGCTCCGCACAGATTACCGGTACCATCCGGATGCCTGGGGCTGCGCCCTTGCTGCCTGCGTCCGCCGCCAGCGACCTCGCTGCTAGCGGCGCGCCGTGGCGTTTTTCCACCGTGCGCGTCACCGACGATCATCTGATCGACGATCTGGCGAACTCGGGTATCCGCTATACCGGCGTGGCCGACAGTACGTGGCTCGTCACGCTGCTTGGCTGGCTCGTGCCGGTGTTCGTGCTCGTCGCCGTCTGGGGCGTATTCATGCGGCGCGCGGGCGGCGGTCTGCGTGACTTCAGCGGGATTGGCAAGAGCAAGGCCAGGATATACGCGCAGCAGGACACCGACGTTACGTTCGACGATATCGCCGGCATCGACGAAGCGAAAGCCGAACTGAAGCAGATCGTCGAATTCCTGCGCAACTCGGAGCGCTATCGGCGCCTCGGCGGCAAGATTCCGAAGGGCGTGCTGATCGTCGGCGCTCCCGGCACCGGCAAAACGTTGCTCGCGAAAGCTGTCGCGGGCGAAGCGGGCGTGCCGTTTTTTTCCATCAGCGGCTCGGCGTTTGTCGAGATGTTCGTCGGGGTAGGCGCCGCGCGCGTGCGGGACCTGTTTGAACAGGCGCAGCAGAAGGCGCCGTGCATCGTCTTCATCGACGAACTCGATGCGCTCGGCAAGGTGCGCGGTGCGGGTCTGACTGGCGGCAACGACGAACGCGAGCAGACGCTCAACCAGTTGCTGGTTGAAATGGACGGCTTTCAGCCGAATTCAGGCGTGATCATTCTGGCAGCCACCAATCGTCCGGAGATTCTCGACCCGGCCTTGCTGCGCCCCGGACGCTTCGACCGGCACATTGCAATCGACCGTCCGGACCTCAATGGGCGCCGGCAGATTCTGCAGGTCCATGTCAAACACGTGAAGCTCGCTGCGGACGTCGATCTGGGCGAACTCGCGTCGCGCATGCCAGGTTTTGTCGGCGCGGATCTCGCCAACGTGGTCAACGAAGCCGCGCTGCATGCTGCCGAACTCGACAAGCCGGCAGTCTCCATGACCGATTTCGACGAAGCGATCGACCGTGCGATGACCGGCGCGGAACGCAGAAGCCGCGTAATGAACGAGCAGGAGAAGATCACAATCGCCTACCACGAAGCGGGGCACGCGCTGGTCGCGCAGAGCCGGACCCACTGCGATCCCGTCAAGAAAGTATCGATCATTCCGCGCGGTATAGCAGCGCTTGGCTATACGCAGCAGGTGCCGACCGAAGACCGCTACGTGCTGCGCGAGAGCGAGTTGCTGGACCGGCTCGATGCGTATCTCGGCGGCCGCGTCGCGGAGGAGATCGTGTTTGGCGACGTCTCGACCGGCGCAGAGAATGATCTGGATCGCGCGACCGCGCTGGTGCGGCATATGGTGACACGCTATGGCATGAGCGAGGCGCTCGGGCTCGCTACGTTTGACGGCAGCAGTCCTGGTCCCGGTTATTTCCCGTCCGGAGGACGCGGCGAGCACTACAGCGAAAGCACGGCGAAGCTCATTGATGACGAAGTCCGGCGCGTGCTTACTGCGGCGCACGAACGGGTCACGCGCACGCTGAGGGACAGGCGCGCGCAGCTCGATCGCATTGCAAAGCGGCTGCTGGAGTGCGAAGTGCTTGACCAGCAGAGCTTGCTGAAGTTGATCGCGGGCGATGAAGCACCAGCACCAGACACGCAACACCAAACCCCTGACGTGGCCGTCGCATTGGACGGCGAATCTGGCCACACGGCGCCCGCTTCCCAGCACGCCAGCACCGCGACGACTTCGCCGGCTGGGTGATCGCTCCCGAAAGCGCCTTGCATCATCTTCAGGGGTTCCGGTACTGCGGTGTCGCCTTTAACTGCGTGATGGCCAAACTGTAACCGGTCGCGTAATGGGCCCATCCTGCACGCCCCAAGGTTTCCATATTCTGCCTGAGCCGTGGCAATCGGCTGGGAAACAGGGTCCACGACTGGCCGATGGTTTGGACCTGAATGCGCTGCAAAAGTCATTTGGTCCCCTTCCTGCAAAGAAGGCCAAGGTTACCCCGGAGACGGCTGCGTGGCGTCGCCTCGCGTTGAATCGCCATATCCGTGGCGCCCGGTTTCCGTGGAAAGGCTGCTCGATCTGCGTGGAATAGGCATGTCACGAGGATGACTATTTCTTCCTGATGATCGGTGCCGTGTGTCAGGGCGTCGGCCGGTTTCTATGCTACAAAAGTCTAGGGACGTCGTGCGACGACTTGATGGGAGCAAAGGTACGTCATATATGTGACGCTGAGATGCCTGGCCAATTTTTAAGCCCTATCCCGATAACTCCGATTCTACTATGTCCTCCCCCTGTGCGGGTGAACAAGCTGACCGGAATTCAAGCGAGGAACTGGGTACAGGCACACGGATGCATTTCACCATCGCACAGACGCAGCGAAATCGGTTGCCAACGACTGCTCTCGCAACAAATTGAAATGGTGATTATCGGCGCAAGTTTTCTCGCCATTCGGTGCGATGCTGATAACACCTCTCTGCTTTTATCAGCGAAACCACGGAACTTCTTTTTGGAGGCGCTCAGCATAATCGTTCCAGCCACGAGGATTGTTAGCAAAGACATTGGTACTTACACTGGAGACGAATGCATGGTGATCGAGATTTTCATCGAGTAGCCATTGTGGCCACATGCAAAAGGCGTGCAGGGTTTTTCCAACGAATTCATTTACTGTTATTTGACATGCTGAGCACTCGATCAGCGGGTGATCTGTTATGGCGTCGACGTCGAAAACGTCTGTCAATGTTTTCTCGCCGCAATCAAGTGCGTGTAGATCGCTCAGGAGTTCCAAAACGCTGCCCATATGGAGCAAAAGTGCCCGACGTTCGAAAGCGTCTGTTGCGGACATAATCGGTCTGCTTTGTTCTGACATGATCTCCTCGCTGGTCGCAATCGATTGAAATCTCAGTTCGTCTATCCCTTTCCCAAAGCTAGCGGGTCAGCGCTCTCTTGCGGTTGACATGGGTCAAGCCCCGGTGCGTGTTGTCCGCCTGCGCAGCAGTTGAGAAATCCGCAAATCATGATTGACCGGTAGTTGATCTACCGTAGGTGAACGATTAATGTCGCAGGTGTTCACTTTTCGCTCGAGGCACCTTGTGAAAGTACAGCAGGTGCGCGAGCAATCGCCATGTGGATCATTAGCAGCCTGTTTGATCGTGCCTTACCTGCCCCCAAATCATCTATGCCGCAATACGAATCAGCGAGTGGACGCCATTATGTTGACACGAGTCAAGGCCAATGCGGTTTTGTAACTCATACTTTGTGAACTTGCCATGTTTGCGCTCCCGGAAGTGTCGGTAGGTACCCGTCGCGTCCCAACTGAGGGTCTGCTGGTCATTGACGTGCAAAACGACTTCATACCTGGTGGAGCGCTGCGAGCCTTGGGAAGCGACGAGGTCGTGCCACTGATAAACTGGCTCGCCCGCCGGTTCAGCAACGTCGTTCTCACGCAAGATTGGCACCCCCCATCGCATCCGTCATTTGCCGCGAATCATCCGGGACTGAGAGCGCGTGCAGTCGACACAACTGTTGCTCTGAGCGCGTGGCGAGGGCATTGTCACGCTGGCTGGTTAAGGGGGTAATCGTACCTTTCGTGCGAAATCTGGCGGTAGTCCCTTGCAGAGCCGCTTTCAGCTTTCAGCAAAGTTCCGCGGCTCCACGGCATTTGCGCAATCGGTGGATGCGCAAGCCATTGGTCGATAACGATTTTTAGGATCAAACCGCCATAAATTGCACGAAAGGTACGAATACCCCAGCAACGCGCCCGTGATGACCGCCGTCGCACATACGTTGAGCTCCGAACAGGCCAATGCCGTTGCCGCCTATCTGCAATCCAAATGAGTGGCTGCCATTCTGCGGTCGACTGGGACTGACACCACGGACCATCATGTAGGCCAGGTCGTTGATCTCCATCAAGGCAGTGGCGCTAGCGCGCTTTGATGTCGAGCGGAGGATGACTAGCATTAAGCTGAGGGCGCAATTTAATGCTCGTACCGCAGAAAATCGATTCGCCGATGGTGTTCATGTACTGCTGCGCAGCTTGATATGCAGTCTCCAGAGTCGCGTAGTGTCATAGCAGTTCGGCCGCCCCTTTCGATGGGCGACCGGTCACGTGATCTAAACGCGAGACAGCCGGGTCTGTTGCCGCGCAAAGAGTCTTTGGGACACCTGACCTGAAGCAGACCCAGGAGGGGATATGCAAGCCACTCGTTACTTTCATCTGAAACTGCGGCACGCAAACGTGCCGACCTATATTGCCAGCTACGTCTTTCCGATCCTGTTGCTGGCGTATGAGGTGCATAGGGTCGGCAGGTGGATTCTCGATTACGGGATGAACTTCGCGAACTTCAGGTTCATGGCTTATGAGTTCCTGCTGATGCTGGCGTTCGTTGCGCTGCAGGTAGTCTTCGAAGGCATTTTTCTGATGGGGGCGTGGATGAGCCGGAATCACGATTTCGAACAGCGGATCGCGAATGTTCTGGCCGGCCTCGGCTGTTCGCTGGTCGTGATCGGCTTCGATCTTGCTTTGCAGTACGCGTTGTAGCACGGGTTCTGTCGCAACCGTGCGTGACCGCGTGGGGCATGCATGACGTGGCACGGGGCGACGTTGGGTGGGAGCAGGCTCATCTGCTCCGTCTGGAGAGAAATCATGTTCAAGCATCTGCTAGTGCCGACTGATGGGTCAACGTTGTCCGAAGCTGCGGTTCCCCTGGCCGTGAGCTTGGCCAAAGAGCCCGGCGCCCGGATCACCGGGGTTCACGTGATCCCCGAATTCCCACCTGTTGACCTATGACACCGAGATGCTGGCCGACACCAAGGCGGAATACGCGCGGCACGCGAGGAACGAGGCTGAACGATATCTGGCTTTCATCGAGAGGGTCGCGGCGGACGCAGGGGTGCCGCGCGACACAACGTGGGTTGTCAGTGACCATCCTTACAAGGCGATTATCGACACGGCGCAGGAGCCGCATTGCGACCTGATTGTCATGGCGTCGCATGGCCGACATGGGGTTCAGGGGTTATTGCTCGGCAGCGTGACGCAGAAGGTGCTAACCCACAGCCGGATTCCCGTGCTGGTGTATCGCAACCTGTGACGGACCGTGGAGACTTGCCACGCATGGGGTAGTCCAAGCTTCGTTTATGTGCTGCAGAGCATAAGCGCTGAGCTTGGTCTACCCGCGAATAGGCCTGGCAGAGCGGCGGCGCCGGTCTCATGGTTCATGTAACAAAGGACGTGACTCATGGGCGCAGGAATGCGAGGCCTTGTCCCACGTTTTTCCCGTGGTTGCATTTTGTTGTGCGGGCGTGACAGGGAAGCATCCCGTTCGCGATTCCCCGGCGTTTGATCAACAAGTATGCGGTTCATTGACGACGCCCCTCAGAGTAAGGGTAAGGGCGCGGATCTCATTAGGTGTGGTTTGGGAATCAGTCAGCGGAGATCGACGGGCATCCAACCTGACGTTCGCCTGTCCTCCCTGTGTTTCCAGTTTGTTGCGAAGATTCGTTGTGTTGCTGCTGGCATGCGTGGATTTCTCCAAACTCGATGGAGGAGGAGATGGCCGAAGGGAAAGAGCAGTTTGAAGATCACAAAGGCTTTACCATCCGTGTCCTGGTTGTGCCGGAGTATTCGCCGCACCCGCCAGACGTCACGTTCGGCTACGTCGGATACGTTGCTCGACCCGAAACAGATTTTCGCTACTCGTCTAGTCGGGTGAATTTCTCTCACTCGGTCGCCGACCTCGCTAATGCAGAAGCCGCTGAGCGAGCCGGCTTTGCCGAAGGGCGGTCGATTATCGACCGAACGCACCCGGATCTCTCTGTTGATGGTCTGTAGTTTCATGCGTCAACGCTCAGAAGCTCGACTACCCATAGCTTCACGGCACGCCGCATCTGCGTCTTGCTGTCGTCGAGACGCGCCTGCACCATTGCACCGCTGAAAAGGATGAAGCATTCCTTCATGCTACGATCAATCCAGAAATAGGGAGAACGCCATGACTCCGCGCACGAAGTACTTCCACTATTGGTATGAGATATCGACCACTTCGGCGGGCCCGCATGGTTCGCAGTGGCAGGGTGAACTGAGGCTCGAGAGAGACACGACCGACGGAGCGCAAGAGCTTATTTTGGACGGGCACCTCGTACCGGGCTACTTCGATACTGAGGCTCAGGCACGATATGCCGCCGATGCATATGCGCGCGTATATATTGATCAGCTCTGAATGCGATCCGTCGAAAAGCATTGCGCGTTCCGTCATGGCTGCTCCGCAGGGATTGGTGGCGAGCATGGTCATAGCACCGCACCTTCGTCGAGCTAGTCTGACAGCGGCTCAGACTTCGGACGATTGGGCCGCCTGCGATAGGCGTGTACAGCAGCCCGCGTTCCGGCAGCCGTTCAGCGAACCGTCTGACCCCAGCGGCGGACCACGACATTGACGAGGATCGAGGCGAGCAGTACGACGGCGGTGGCCATCAACTGGTCGCAGCGGGAAGGCCGAGCAGCGCCACGCCGTTCGCGGTCGCCGCGATCACGGCCCAGCCAGGGACGGCGTGCAGAGGTCGACCACGTCCGCCGAACAAGCTGGTGCCGCCGATCACGGCAGTCTCGACTACATAGAGCATGATCGTGCCGCCGTCAAAAAATGGAGCGTAGGCGTGACGCGTAGATGGTTCCGCCGATACCAGCGGTCAGGGAGCCTGATGTGAAGGCCAAAGTCGGTATTCTGGCGAGGTTGATGCCGGCACGCCTTGTCGCCTCTGCATTCCCGCCGATCGCGTAGACGTAATGGCCGAAGCGTGTGCGTGAAAGCAGAAGCGATCACGCAACGAGGACGGAGAACACGATAGGGATGACCCGTGGCGACTGGAAGAATTCGAAGCGCAGCCGCTGCAGATCCGATAACTCAGTGTGATTGTCAGGCCTTCAACCTGCATGACCAGTACATGGGCGTCGTCGTTGCCGATGTCGCTTTGCAGCAGCAACCGCTCGCCGTCGCCCGTCGCCGCGGTGTCGAGCCCGGGATGATCGAACTTCAGTGGCGCCGTGCGGTTCAGCCCGCGCAAGAACGCGACGACGAGCGACGGCGAGCGGCTGCAGTTGCCACACGTGCGCACCCTCGATCGCTTCGCTGGAAACCGTACTGGCCAGCTGGTTTAGCGCATGGTGAAGGTCCATCACCAACAGGTGCAGGCTATCACCTGCGTTCGCTGGCCCGCGTCAGCGATTGCAATTGCGCGCGGCTCGCGTTCGCCGCGCAGTGTGTCGAACCCGTCCAGTCAGTGGTGGACACGTACGCGCAGCGCGTCTGGCTGAGCATCCGGTCGGAGCAGCGGCCGGGCCATCGTCTCCAGATCTTCGGCGAAACGTTGCACGAGACGCGCCAGGTCGGGCAACAGCAACGTACCGTCGACGAGCGAAGCGCTTGCCGGCATGTCCCGAAGCCAGGGCGTGTCGACATGCGAAGCGACAAGTTCTGCGGTGAGGTCGGGCAACTCGCCGGCGGGATGTTCGGCGTGCGCGAATGCAGCCTGCACCAGGCCCAGATAGAGCTTCAGACGGTCGTTGGCAGACAGAGCCGCGTTGATCCAGCCTGGCAGCAGCAGGCAGCGCTGTCCCATTGCCGCGATCGCTTGGGTCTTTTGCGTCATGGCAGCCGGTTGTCTGTTGTCTGGGTAACCCGCCCAGCCTCGGCTGCCTACGTGACACTTTCCTGACGGCAGTGGCGATTCTGGCGCGTTCGTTGATACACATCAACTGTGTACCGGTTCGCCCGCGCGAGCATCTGCAGAACCGCCAATTAGGTGTGTAGGGTGCATGATGGTGAGGGAGGAACTCGCCGCCAGACTGTTCTCCCCATTCCTTTTCTGCAATCGAAGGGCGCCGGTGTTCAACTTCCGACTGACCTCGTCATGAAATTTCTCGACGGCAAATCTGGCGTGGACGGCATGATCCCGGTCCTGACCTGGCTGCGGCGTTCGTCTCCGGCGGTGGCGCACGTGTCGAACGCCACCAGCGAAACGCTCGGCGAGTTCGCGCGGCTGCCAGCCGACGAAGCGCTCCAGCGCCTGCACAGCACGGCGGACGGTCTCGCTGTCGATGAGGCGGCACAGCGGTGGCGCACAGCCGGTCCCAACCAGGTGGCCCACGAGGCGCGCCACACAATCCTGGGCGAACTCGCCAGCCGATCGATCAACCCTCTGAACCTGCTGCTGTTGTCGCTGGCGACAGCGTCGTACTTTCTCGGCGATCCACGCGCGGCGATCATGATCGCGGTGATGGTTGTCCTGAGCGTTTCACTTGGCTTTCTTCAGGAACACCGCTCAAACAAGGCTGCCGACGCACTGCGCCGGATGGTGCGTACGACCGCCACTGTGCGCCGGCGTGCAGCGAAGGCCGGGCCGGACCATGTCGACATTCCAATCGAACAGATCGTTCCGGGCGACGTCGTCCTGCTGTCGGCCGGCGATATGATTCCTGCTGATCTGCGGCTGATCTCGGCGAGAGACCTGTTCGTCAATCAGTCAGCGTTGACCGGCGAGGCAATGCCACTCGAGAAAGTCGGGCATGCCTGCACCGCGTCAACCGAGACGCACTTCGACCTGCCGAACATCTGCTTCATGGGCAGCGCTGTCGTTAGCGGCATCGGCTGCGGCGTCGTTGTCCTCACAGGAAGCCGGACGGCTTTTGGCCGCGTCGCTGATATGATCGCCGCGCAACGTGTCGAGACAAGCTTCGACAAAGGCATTACGCGGTTCACGTGGCTCATGATCGGCTTCATCCTGGTGATGGTGCCCCTGGTATTCGTCATCAACGGCCTGACCAAGGGCAACTGGTTCGAAGCGCTGCTTTTTGCCGTAGCCGTGGCGGTAGGGCTCACGCCCGAAATGCTGCCGATGATCGTGACGGTCAATCTCGCCAAGGGCGCCATTGCGATGTCGCGCAAGAAAGTCATTGTGAAGCGCCTCAACGCGATCCAGAATTTCGGTGCGATGGATGTGCTTTGCACTGACAAGACAGGCACCCTGACTCAGGACCGGATCATCCTGAAGCGCCATCTGGACCTTCACGGCGACGAATCGGATCAGGTGCTCGAATATGCTTACCTGAACAGCACTCACCAGTCGGGCCTCAAGAACCTGCTCGATGTTGCCGTGCTGAAGCACGTCGAGCTTCATGAGCAACTCAAGGCTCATGAGCAGTTCACGAAGATCGACGAGATGCCGTTCGATTTTGAGCGACGCCGGATGTCTGTCGTTCTCGCACGGGGAGACGGTGCTCATATTCTGATCTGCAAAGGGGCTGTTGAGGAAATTTTCTCGGTCTGCACCCGTTACGTCATCAACGGCGAAACGGGCATGCTCGACGAAAGCCATTTCACCGCGGCCAAGACAACCACTGCTGCGCTCAATGAAGATGGGTTTCGAGTCGTCGCGGTTGCCTACAAGGAGATGCCGCCGGAGCAGTCAGCTTATTCGGTCAGCGATGAGGCTGATCTGACGCTCCTCGGCTACATTGCGTTTCTCGACCCACCGAAGGAGACAGCCGCGGCGGCAATTGCCACATTGAAATCGCGTGGCGTGCAGGTGAAGATTCTCACCGGGGATAACGACATCGTTACCCGCAAGATCTGCCATGAGGTTGGGCTCACGGTGGACCGGGTCGTGCTTGGCAAGGAACTCGAACCACTATCGCCCGCTCAGCTGGCTGATCTGGCGGAGACCGCTTCCGTCTTCGCCAAGGTATCGCCGGCGCAAAAGGCCGCGATCATCGATGCTCTGCATCGGAAGGGGCATGTCGTCGGTTTCCTGGGTGACGGCATCAACGACGGACCGGCGCTCAAAGCCGCGGACGTGGGCGTTTCCGTCGATAGCGCGGTCGATATCGCGAAAGAGTCGGCTGATATCATTCTGCTCGAGAAGAGCCTCGCCGTACTTGGTGAAGGGGTGCTCGAGGGCCGGAAGGTGTTCGGCAACATCACCAAGTACATCAAGATGGGCGCCAGCTCGAATTTCGGGAACATGTTCAGCGTGCTGGGTGCCAGCATCATCCTGCCGTTCCTGCCGATGGCGCCTATCCAGGTGCTCACCAACAATCTGCTATACGACTTTTCGCAGACCACCATTCCGACCGACAACGTCGATGAAGAATATCTGACCGTGCCGCGGCGATGGGACATCCGCAACATCATGAAGTTCATGCTTCTGATCGGGCCGATCAGTTCGATATTTGATTACGTCACGTACTTCATGATGTTGCATGTTTTCAATGCGTGGGACCAACCAGCCTTGTTCCAGACCGGCTGGTTTGTGGAATCGCTCCTCACCCAGACTCTGATCATCCACATCATCCGCACCGCGAAAGTGCCATTCCTGGAAAGTCATGCAAGCGCTGCATTGATCACGACGAGCCTCATCATCGCTGCCGTGGGAATAGCCATACCCTTTACGTCGCTTGGCACGTTTCTGGGTTTTATCCCCCTGCCGCCGAATTACTGGCCCCTGCTTCTGTTGATTCTTCTGAGCTACGCTTTGTTGACGCATCTGTCGAAGACATGGTTCATCCGACGCTTCGGGCTGGATTGACCAGGCGCGTCATGACGTCGGACATGCGCTGGCAAACGGACAGAGGTCAGAATGAAGCCACACCATCGCGAGCGTGAACCTGTTCGATCACTCGGTATGAAGATCTGCACAGGCTTCCTCGACGCGGTGACCTGCGCGAAGTCGCTAGCGACAGCCGCGGCGCAGGATGTGGAGTCGCCCCTCGAAGGGAACGGGTGAGCAGACCCCTTGATGTTGTATTTCCAGAGATGGCATAGACAATGATTGACCCATGTCAAGCGCGAAGCGGCCACTCCTGCCCCGATCTGGATGGCTCAAATCGGTCGAATGCGCGCATTCGACATTTCGGCAAGCACGGGCACTCAAGCTGCGGAATTGGCGCTCACACGCGAAAACCGCAGCTTCACATAGCAGAATTGCGGTGAGGGACGTCGCGGCGGTCCTCGCCCATGGCGCGTCAGGGCACGAGGCCGAGCTTGTCGTGATGAGGTACGCATGGCCGTCACGGCATGTGCCGGATGCTGCTGGGCAGCGTTGCAGAGTCCGTTATCCCGATCGCCAATGCGCCGGTATTGCTGGTGCGACACGCTCCGGGCGTCGAACCGGAGATTGACTCCGATCTGTAATCGCGCGCGTGAGTACCTTGTACAAGCCGTGGCGCTCCGGCAAGAGACTGTCCGTCCGTTAGACCTTCGGCCGCAGTGAGTGCGCTGTAGTGCACTCGGCTGATTTTCCCCTGACGGGGTACTTGATATGGGTCAACGTACGCCCGGTCCTTACGTGTAGCCTGAGGTTGCCTGCATCGAGGATGCAGGAAAGCCCTTCTGGTCCAAATCTCACCACACCGCGGTCCTCACCAGAGCCGTACTCGGGGCGGTTCCCAGAAGAACAGGAAGGTTCAATGCGCACTCTATGTCTTGCATTGCTTGCTGTCGTCGTGATATCCCTCTCCGGATGCGGTTACAACGCTATCCAGACTCAGGACGAGCAGGTGAAAGCGAGCTGGTCGGAGGTACTCAACCAGTACCAGCGTCGTGCTGACCTGGTGCCGAATCTCGTGAACACGGTGAAGGGCTACGCGAGCCAGGAGCGAGAAGTGTTCACGAGCGTGACCGAGGCGCGTGCCCGGGTCGGATCCGTGCAGGCGACACCGGAGCTCATCAACGACCCGCAGGCATTCGCCAGATTCGAAGCGGCCCAGGCTCAGTTGTCGTCTTCGCTATCGCGACTTCTCGTCGTCTCGGAGAATTACCCGCAGTTGAAGTCCGATGCTAATTTTCGCGACTTGCAGGCACAGCTCGAAGGAACCGAAAACCGCATTACTGTGGCCCGCAACCGCTATATCAAGGCGGTGCAAGACTACAACACGACCGTGCGTTCGTTCCCGTCCAATCTCACCGCAAACCTGTTCGGCTACAAGGAGAAACCCAATTTCTCGGTGTCGGACGAGGCGGCGATTGCGCGTCCTCCGCAGGTCGATTTCAGCACGGCGCCCGCGCCGGCCAGTGGAGCGGCAAATTGAAGATCCTCAAACTCGTCGGTATGCTGCTGCTCACTGTCCTCGCGTTCTTGCCGTGCGGTGCCAGCGCGGACGTGGCGATTCCCGCATTGACCGCGCATGTCACCGACGAGACGGCCACACTCACCAGCGAACAGCGCTCGACGCTAGAACAGACATTGCAGGCGTTCGAGGCTAAAAAGGGGAGCCAGATCTCAGTGCTCATCGTGCCCACTACGCGGCCGGAAACCATCGAACAGTATTCGCTGCGCGTTGTTGAGCAATGGAAGCTTGGACGCAAGCGCGCTGACGATGGCGTGCTGCTCATCGTCGCCAGAGACGACCGGACCCTGCGTATCGAAGTGGGCTATGGTCTCGAAGGGGCACTCACGGACGCAACCAGCAGCCGGATCATCAACGAGACGATTGTTCCGAGATTCAGGCAAGGGGACTTTTACGGCGGCGTGGCGGCAGGCGTCGACAGCATCATGCACGTTGTCGATGGCGAGCCTCTGCCGACTCCGGAACAGCATGCAGGTGGCGCGTCCGGGCTACTCGCGCGCTATCTACCGATTCTTTTCGTGCTCACCATGGTCGCCGGCGGCGTGTTCCGAGTGCTACTAGGGAGACTACCCGGTTCTGTGGTGACGGGCGGAGCCGTCGCGGTCGTCGCGTGGATGTTGTCGGGCACACTTTACATCGCAGTGGTGGCAGGCGCGATCGCTCTCGCATTCACCTTGCTCGGCAGCGGTCTCGGCGCCTACGCGGGCGGGCGTGCGATCGGCGGGCAATCGGGCCGATTCGGCAGCGGCTCCGGCCGCACGATCTTCAGGGGCGGTGGCGGCGGATTTGGCGGCGGCGGCGCATCGGGCAGGTGGTAGCCATGGAGCTCAAACGTATCCTGAAGCATTTGTTCGTGACCCGGTGGCACGTGAATCGTGCTTTCCCGACTCCTACACTACGCGCCATTGAAAAAGCCATCCAGGAAAGCCATCGGGCCCATATTGGGCAGATCCGGTTTGCAGTCGAAGGTGCGCTGCATTTCGAGGCTCTGCTGGAAGGAATGTCGGCTAAGGAACGTGCAATAGATGTATTTTCCGAGTTGCGAGTCTGGGATACCGAACACAACAATGGGGTGCTCATATATCTCCTGCTAGCCGATCACGATGTTGAGATCGTTGCGGACCGCGGAGTGCATGCACGGGTGAAACCTGGTGAGTGGGAGGCCATCTGCCGGCAGATGGAGGCCGCTTTCAAGCTGGGCAACTATCACGCCGGAGTACTCCGGGGCATCGAGGAGGTGACGGCGCTGCTGAAAAGGCATTTTCCAGCTCAACAGGAAAAGCGCGACGAGTTGTCGAGTAAGCCGGCTGTGCTTTGAGTGGTAGCTCGCTCGAAGCGGCGGCAGGAAACAGTATGGCGCTGCTTAAATGCGTTGAGGCGCTTGCGTTTGCCCCGGAGCCATTGGGGGAGCGCCAGATTGAATACTCCTCGACCGGAGGTTGAATTGATTCGTAAGCCCTCTGCCAACCTTGCAAGGAACGACCATGAATGCCGATGACGTCAGCAAAATTTTTTCAGAATTCGATGACCTCGCCTCGAAAAGCGAGGACGCAAACGTCCAGTTTCTGATTCGGGCGATGAAGCTCCATGCCGAGCTTACAAATGCCAGGCTCGTGTCCCTCGAGCAAGCCATGCTTGCGTTGCTGAAGAGGTGAGCGAGGTAAGCTGATCGCGGCGTGACCGCACTGAAATTCTGCGGGCACGCCTTCTGGATCGCTCAACAGGCAGCAGGTCAGTCGAGTGTCAGCCCCACGCGGCCGTCGGTTTTTGCCGGCCTTGAGGTCCGCGAGCACAGCGTTGATGTTCTCCAGACGGTCGGTGTGAATGTGTGCCCGCACTCGTCCTTCGGCTGCGAACTCGAGCGACTCCTGCAAGTCACGGCGAGTCCCGACAATCGATCCGCGCACCGTGATGCCGTTGAGCACAGTCGAAAAGATCGGCAAAGGAAAATCGCCCCGCGACAAGCCATTGAGCGAGACAGTACCGCCGCGCCGGACCATGCCGAGCGCCTGAGCAAAGGCGCTACGCGATAGGGCCGTGACCAACACGCCACGCGCCGCCAATCTCCTTCTGAATCCCTGCCGCCGGATCCGCCGTCGTGGCATTGACGGTGAGTATCGCGCCGCGTTCGCGCGCGAGGGCGAGCTTGTCATCTACGATAACCACAGGCGAGTATGTTTCCGTCAGTGCGCAGGCCGATGTCGAGCGCGCCTACCTCGAAGTCGAGCAACTGTCGCTCCAAGGCGAGTTCCAGAAAGAGCGGGCAGAACTCGCGGACATCTATATGCGGCGCGGCCTCGAATGAGTGTCACGGACCTCGCGGGCACGGTGTTCGGTGCGCTCACGCGAGAACGGCCGGCGCGCATCGAGCGATCCTTTGCGCGCGCAGCGCTTCATAGGGATTCCGCATTAACCTGCGTCAACAGGAGACCACTGCATTGCATACCTGCCAGTTCGGACGGCGGGGCGTTGTCAGAAACAGCTCGTATGCGCGACGCGATGTTCAGTTGACGCTCAGTTGATCCACCACCCACCGCACGCCTTTCGCTGCCCACGCTACGCCGCATGCTGCACGCTTTTCCGCCAATGAATCGACGGTTCCGGTCAACCTGACGACGCCATCGTGCACATTTACGTTGACCCGCGCCGACTCGCGCTGTGCCCGCCGCGCCAGCGCCTTGGCGATCTGCGTGTGGATATCGGTGGCAACTTCATCGCCACGCACGGTGATCTGATTGGACAGGCCAACCACATCGCGCATGCGGCTCACCACCGTTTCGGCCGTCTGGCGTTGAAAGCCGTGGTTGACTTCCCCACTGAGAGTGACGCAGCCGTGGTCCACGACCACCTGTATTGCGTTCTCCGGCACACCGTCCTGCCATTTCAAAGTCGACATGACCGCTGCGGCCAGATCTTCATCCGTGTGCTTCGAAGGCGACGGCGGACGCACGACGAGTTCCATCACGACCGCGCGGCTGTCAGCCACACGCTGCGCGGCTTTCTGCACGGCGAGTTTCTGGGCATAGCTCGATACCGAGCCTTCGAGCGTCACGACACGACCCTGAACGGTTACGTCGATATTCCGGGCATCGATGGCGGAATCCCACAGCAACTCCTGCTCGACGTCATGTTTGAGCGCCTCATCTGACTTCATCTCTTTCTCCTCGGACAACGCATCCCGCAACCCTGCGCGATGCATAAGTTATAGGGTGGCGCAGCGCGTACTCAATATATTGATGCCGGTCAATGACGCGCCTTTTACACGCGCGCAAGCGATCTGAAATCGGTTGACTCTGCTTTGCCCAGTAGAAGATTGGAGAGGCCACGGGGTTGTGCAGAAGGGGCAGACAGTCATCTCAGTGGCTCGACACTTCACGATAGAGCCGCTCGACATCGGCCTGCTTGCAAAGCGCTGTGCCGGCACTCAGCAGCGTGGCCGATGCCGCGGCTACGCCGTAGTGAAAAGCCTCATCGAGACTGGCATCGCGGTTGAGCGCCCAAACCATCGCAGCTACAAAGCTGTCACCCGCCCCAATCGAGCTGGACACCTGCACGGAGAGCCCGGTTGCTCGCAGGAAGCGTTCGGCCGTCACTAGCACTGCGCCTCGGTCACCGAGCGTCAGGGCCACGATTTGTGCGCGTCCGTCGCGGACGATTTCCTCTGCTGCGGCGAGCCATTCAGGCTCGCTGGCAAGGGGCTGACCGGTCAGGGACCTCAGCTCATTCAGGCTCGGCTTGACGAGCCACACGCCTGCGTCGAGTGCAGCGGCGAGCGCGGGGCCCGACGTATCCAGAACAACACGCGTACCGGACGCGCATGTCGAGCGCGCGATTCGCGCATAACTATCGACTGGCGCGCCGGGGGGCAAGCTGCCGCTCATCACCAGATAGTGCGGCGGCGCCCCCAATGCATTGATCCGGTCGATGCACCGTTGCAGGTCACTTTCCGCGACGGTGGGGCCCGGCATCACGAAACGGTACTCCCGCCCGGTCGACGTCTCCTGAACCGAAAAATTTTCACGTGTTTCTCCGGTGATCTCGACGCCCTGGCCGGCCACATGTTCCGCATCGAGCAATTGCCGCAGCATATGACCGGTTGCGCCTCCGTGGAGATAGAGTGCGACGCAGTCGCCCCCCAGCCGTTGCGCCACGCGTGCCACGTTGATCCCGCCGCCGCCAGGGTCCCGCTGCGCAGCGCTGCATCTGAGCTTGCGCGTGTCGGTGATCTGCTCGACAGACGTTGCCACGTCCACCGCGGGATTCAGCGTTACTGTCACAATGTCTGTCATGATCAATCCTGTTGTGGGCCTGCGGCGAAACGGGCATCGCCTACTCAGCGATGTCGGAAAGTACAGTCTGTTCGGCGGTCGCAACGCGGCGCTTGACCGCGATAAAACTGTCGGGACTCACCGACATCGAATCGATGCCGCATTCCACCAGGAAGCCGGCGAACTCTGGTTGGTCGCTCGGCGCCTGTCCGCATAAACCGACGTCGGCGCCGGCCTTGTGCGCCTGGGTGATGACGTTCTGGATCATCCAGCGAACGGCTTCGTCCTGCTCGTCGAACAGTTCGGCAAGCTCTGCTGAGTCGCGATCCACGCCGAGGGTCAACTGCGTCAGGTCGTTGCTGCCGATCGAGAAGCCATCGAAGCGTTGTGCGAACGCCTTTGCCAAAATGATGTTGGAGGGAATTTCGCACATGACGTAGACCTCCAGCCCAGCCTCGCCGCGCCTGATGTCGTTCTCGGCCATCACTTCGAGTACCCGGTCGGCTTCCTTCGTCGAGCGGCAGAACGGAATCATGACGATGACGTTCCTGAAGCCCATCTCGTTGCGCAGACGGCGGATCGCGCGGCACTCGAGCGCAAATCCCTCCCGGTAGCGCGGCGAATAGTAGCGTGACGCGCCACGGAATCCGAGCATGGGATTGTTTTCCTTCGGCTCAAATTCGCTGCCCCCAATCAGGTTCGCGTACTCGTTGGTCTTGAAGTCGCTCATGCGGACGACCACAGGATGCGGGTACTGAACCGCCGCGATCCGTCCCAGGCCACGCGCGAGCCGGTCCACGAAATACTCTGTCCGGTCCTCGTACCCTGCGGTCAACTCGTCGATGGTGCGCTTCGCAGCGTCGTCCTTGAGTGAGTCATACCGTACAAGCGCCATTGGATGGATCTTGATGTGGTTGCTGACGACGAATTCCATCCGCGCGAGCCCGACGCCATCGGCGGGAAGCCGCCACCAGCGAAAGGCTGCTGCCGGGTTGGCCAGATTCAACATGACCTTGGTGCGGGTCGCGGGAATACTGTCAAAGTCGATGTCCTCGACTTCGTAGTCGGCAATGCCCTCGTAGACAAAACCCTCGCGGCCTTCTGCACAGCAGACGGTCACCTCCTGCTCGTCGTGGAGCAGATGAGTGGCCCTGGTCGCCCCCACGATGGCTGGCAGTCCGAGTTCGCGGCTCACAATGGCCGCGTGCGAGGTGCGTCCACCGTGGTCGGTGACGATGGCAGAGGCGCGCCTCATGATGGGCACCCAGTCGGGGTCCGTCGTCCGCGCGACGAGAATGGCGCCGTCGACGAAGCGCCCCATCTCGCCCGGATTCTCGATCACGCAGACTTTGCCAGTCGCCACGGCCTCGCCAACGCTCACTCCGGACAGGAGTTTGCGACCCGCTTTTTTGATTCGATAAGTCTTTACCGCACTGGCTTCACGCCGCGACTGGACGGTTTCCGGCCGGGCCTGCACGACGAACATTTCGTTGGTCTGGCCATCCTTGGCCCATTCGATGTCCATCGGCTGCCCGTAGTGGCGCTCGATGACACAGGCCCAGCGTGACAAGGCCAGAATTTCCTCGTCGCTCAGAACGAAGGCAGCGCGCTCCGCCTTCGAGGTCGGGACATTCCTGGTCGGCTGCCCGCTATCGCTCGTATAGAGCATCTTGAGGGCTTTCTCGCCGAGCTTCTTGCCGATGATCGGCGACAGGGACGGGTCGGACAGCAGCGGCTTGAATACCTCATATTCATCGGGGTCGACTGCGCCCTGAACGACGTTTTCGCCGAGGCCCCAGGCCGCGTTGATCAGCACCACATTGTCGAAGCCCGTCTCCGTGTCAATGGAGAACATCACACCGGCGCCACTGAGGTCGGACCGGACCATGCGTTGCACGCCGACCGACAACGCGACCTTCAGGTGATCGAAACCTTTTGCTTGCCGGTAACTGATTGCGCGGTCCGTGAAAAGCGATGCGTAGCAGCGCCGGCACGCGTCGAGCAATGCTCGTCCCCCTCTGATGTTGAGATAGGTTTCCTGTTGCCCGGCAAAGCTCGCGTCCGGCAGATCCTCGGCCGTCGCACTTGAGCGCACCGCCACGTCCATATCGTGCTGTCCGATGCGGCGGTTGAGTTCATCGTACGCGGAGCGAATCGCCTGGGCGGTCTCCTCGGGCCAATCGCCGCGGAGGATGGCGCGACGAATGGATTCTCCCGCTTCGGCCAGAGAAAGCTTGCCACCGGCGAATTCACCAAGCACTGAGGAGACGGTCTTTTGCAATCCATTTGCCTCGATGAATTGCCGGTAAGCATCGGCTGTGACGGCGAAGCCCGGCGGAACCTTTACGCCCTGTTCCGAGAGGTTGGCGACCATCTCGCCGAGCGATGCATTCTTGCCACCGACTCGAGGAACGTCGGCGCGCCTCAGTTCCTCGAACCAGACAACCTGTGAAGTGTCGCGGGCCATTTGATGCTCCTCTGCGGTAGTGATGCGTCGGAACCTGCCCGCGGTGAGGGCAGCGTGCCGCCTTGAACGATGCAAGCAGGGCGCAACGGTGGCGAACTAGTCGCGAGCGCAACCGGCCAATGCGCGAAGTGTGGGCGTCGAACCGAGTGCGCCTGAAACCCGTTCGTCGGGGAACGCCGCCTGCATGCGTCTTCAGATGCTGATGTAACCGTGGAACGTCCACGGAAGCCCCATTTGAGAGGGCGGCTGCGTTTCTTCGGCTAGGTCGATGCTTGACCCGAAAAAGCCCGGACTGCCGTCCGACGAAAAGACCGGCACGAAAGAAAAGACCCGGTTGATTGTGACCAGAAAGTCAGGGTTAAAGCGCGACGGCGCATAGATTGTCACTTCGCGAAAGAACTGCGGCGACGGTTCACCCGCGGGGAATCCAGCAGCGGACGTCGTGAGTGGCTGCACAGCGTCGTAGTGAGCCGGTAGCTCATAACGCAGACCTCCTGCTTCGACCACTTGAGCGGGGGTCAAGGCGAGTGGCACACCCGGATAGGGGAGAACGTATGCCGGTTGTGCGACGGGTCCATCGGGTCCCAGAATAAGGGGCGGGTGTGCCCACAGACTCAGAGTCAGCGGACTGGTGCGCTGCGCAAAGTATTCTGCTAGCCATTTCATGTCAACCTCCAGGTGGTGCGTCGTTTCAGCAACCCGCACGCTATGCCGGCACGGCGTTCAGAAGTCATGCAAACACGTTATTCCCCGAAAGGCGGACGAATTCTCAGCTGGCCCGCAACTACCGGGCCTGCGCGATGGTCGCTCATTCCGCCTCTCGATGTCTCCGCGTAGTTTTGTCTAGCGTTGGTTCAATATATGTGATTGATTTTGCTGCCAGTTGATGTGTATCAATCCCTTCGTGGGCGGAAAATCAGCCAGGCGGCCACGCTGGTCAACAGCAGCGCGATGAGCGCGACGATCCAGAATCCGTGGTTGTCGTATTTCAACGGCAAGCCACCTATGTTCATACCCAGCAAACCGGAGATCAGGTTGACCGGTAACGCGATAACCGTGACGGCGGTGAGGATCAGCACGCTGCGGTTGGTGTGCTCGGCGACCCGGTCGGCGATTTCCTCTTCGAGCAACTTGATGCGCTCCTGAAGCCCGGCCATGTCGCGCAACGTCAGGGGAAAACTCCTCTGCGGACTGTTCGCGCGCTTGCGGCACCGTGTCAACGACCTCGACCAAACCATCGACGAACTCGAAAAACAGCACGCTCAAGGCAAAGCGCGATTGCGAGACATCGAACATGCGTTGACCCGATACGAGTTGGCCGGCGACTCCTGTCTCCCGGTATTGCGCGAGACGGTCGAAGAATACGCCGTGTTTTCCGCAAATCACAGGCGTCTGGAAGAAGAGGTAATTCTAGCTGCCGCGCGTCAATGGCTGACCGAGGTGGACTGGAACGAGCTGAATGAGGCGTTTGGAACAAACCGCGATCCGTTCGCTGGGGTCGAAGTCGAGGCAGATCTCGGCCGTCTCTTTTCGATGATCATCAGGGCGACCCGGCAACCTTGAATGAGCACCTCGCAAACTCGCACCGTTCGCACGGCCCACAATCTTGAGGGTGACGTCCTGCCGCCGGAGGGAAGGCCTGTGCCTTCTACCGAGACGGGGTTCGTGAGGATTGCGCCAAGTGTACTCGGTAAAGCATCCCGGCTGCGGTCGCTGATGGTTTGGGTGATCGGTATGCTGGGCTTCCTGGCCGTCATTCTCGTCAGCCTGCATTTCGGTTCGCTCGAAAAGATGGGCCAGCTTGTGAGGTCGGCGCATCCTGCGTGGTTGTTCGTGGCGCTCTTTGTGCAGGCTGGAACGTACGTTAGCGCCGCTTACGTATGGCGTCAGGTGTTGAATCGCGCGGGACATCCAATGCCGCTGCGGACCCTCGTTCCGCTTGGTGTCGCGAAGGTCTTTACCGATCAGGTCCTGCCGAGCGGTGGCATCAGCGGCACGATGCTGGTCGTACGAGGGTTGATCCGACGGCGCGTCCCGCCCGAGGTAGCGATGGCAGTGATGCTGGTCGGCCTTCTCTCCTACGATATCGCGTACCTGGTCGTCGTGCTCACCAGTGCCGGTATGCTGTGGCTGCAGCATCGCCTGAGCCTCCCATTACTGATCGCGGTAACTATTTTTGTGATCATCACGGTGGCAGTCCCAGCGGCTGTCCTGAGCCTGAAGCAGTGGGGAAAACGCCGCCCGATTGCTTGGGTCAGCAAATGCCTGGGCGCCACAGCCCTCCTTCGGGAACTGACCGATGCGCCCACGGATCTACTCCGTAGCCCGCGCTTGCTTCTGCAGACCGTGGGACTTCAGTTGTGCATCTTCGTGCTCGATGCGCTCACGCTTTGGCTTGCATTCAACGCCATCGGCGACGTGCCCCCGCTCTGGGCGGTCTTCGTCAGCTTTGCCATCGCCTCAATGGTCGCGACGATCGGACCCATCCCCGTCGGTCTTGGCACCTTCGAAGCGGCGTCGGTTGGCATGCTGAGCCTGCTTGGCGTGTCGGTCGAAGCGGCACTGGCCGGGACGCTCCTGCTGCGCGGACTGACCTTCTGGCTTCCGATGTTGCCAGGCATCTGGCTTGCGCGGCGCGAGATCAGACATGCCTAGCTGGCGTTGTTTGCAGCCGTTGCCATTGAGGGGGAACGAGAATGCTCCACGGCACCGTTCATGGGTTCGATGTGTATTTCACCGTCTACGCCACCAATCAGGCCTTCGGGCGCGCACCAGGGCACCAGAAAGTTCGCGGCACGCGTCAGCCGGTATTTCGATTAACGTGTACGACGGCTTCGTCAGATTGGCCAGGATTGTTGACTCATTGCTTGATGTATGTTTCCAATCTGCGCGGTCGATCGTAATCCGCGGGTGTGAATATTGCATTTAGTGCCAAAACTTTGAACTGAACCGATTCACGGAGTCCAGCATGAGATTCCACCGTCCGAAAACGAACAGCCCAACATGGCGTCAGGCCAGGCGCAGGTGCAGCGGGCTGGCCTGCGCGGCGCTGCTCGCGTTGGGCGCCTGTGCGCAGCCCTGGCAAGGTTTTGAGGTAGGCGAACCGCAATCCAATCTCATTGCAAGACTCGGCCAGCCGCGGGAGATGTACGACCTGCCCAACGGTGCGAAGCGTCTGATGTGGCCGACGCAGCCGATGGGTGAAGTGACCACGGCTGCAGACATTGACGCGGAGGGCAGGGTGATCAGTGTCCGTCAGGTGCTCCAGCCGAGCGAATTCTATCGAGCGGAGTTCGGCAAATGGACGAAGAACGACGTGCTCGTCAACTTCGGACGCCCCGAGGAAACCGCGTATTTCCCTCTGATCAAGCGCGAGGTATGGAGCTATCGATATCTGGAAGACGGTGTGTGGTATCAGTTGTTCCATTTCTATTTCGACGACACCGGCGTGCTCCGCTCAACCCAGAAGAGCCCTGACCCGCTCCACGAGCAAAACGGCAATGACCACCCGTCCTGACAAGCAGATCCACATTCCTGATCTCGAAGGCTTCAGCCTGGTATGGAAAAGATTTGCGTTTGGCGTGGGCGTTGTCGTGACCGGCGACACGCAGCCGCCTTGACCGCGTGTCGAGATCCACTCGACTACATGGTCGGATGCGGCTGTTGCGCATAGATGCGCTCATGGATTGTCAGGTAGGGCTCGCAATGCTGCGTGGTTGGACAGGGTTTCCCGAAGACAATGTAGTCCCGCATGACGGGCTACAGCAATGCAACCACTGAGCCGCGTACCGAACGTGCAACTTTGCCGGTCTATCCGGATCGGTATAAAGTCAATCCCTGACCGCCACGCGATGGAGTGCGCATTGCCGCATCCGTTCCTCATGGGTCTGCCGCCAGTATGAAATACAAAGACTATTACGAGACCCTGGGTCTCGAGCGCAGCGCGTCTCAGGAAGACGTCAAACGTTCGTATCGGAAGCTCGCGCGCAAGTACCACCCGGACCTCAGCAAGCACACCGACGCCGAAGATCGCTTCAAGGAACTGGGCGAAGCCTACGAGGTGCTCAAGGACCCGGAGAAGCGCGCAGCCTACGACCGCATGGGCAGCGAATGGCGTAACGGCCAGGACTTCCAGCCGCCGCCGAACTGGGACGAGGGCTTCGAATTCCGCGGCGCGGGCAACGAGACCGTCGAACAAGCCAATTTCCACGATCTCTTCGAGAAGATATTCGGCGGCGCGCGTGGCGCGCATCCGCGGCAGCGGCCTTTCGATGTGCGCGGCGAAGACCATCACGCGAAGGTACTGATCGATCTCGAAGATTCCTATCGTGGTGCCCAGCGCTCGATTTCGCTGCAAATGCCGGTGATCGATGCACAAGGCCATGTTTCGCTGGAAACACGTACGCTGAATGTATCCATTCCCAGGGGGATTCGCGCGGGCCAGCATCTGCGACTGAGCGGGCAGGGCGCCGCAGGCGCCACGCCCGGAACTGCCGGCGACCTCTACCTGGAAATCGCCTTTCGGGAACATCCGCGCTTTCGCGTGGATGGGCGCGACGTCTCGCTCGAGTTGCCGGTGGCGCCGTGGGAAGCCGGCCTCGGCGCGCAGGTTACCGTGCCGACGCCTGACGGTTCGGTCGAGATGACGGTGCCGGCGGATTCTGCCGGCGGCAGGCGCTTGCGGCTCAAAGGCAAAGGCATTCCAGGCGACCCGCCAGGTGATCTCTATGTGATTCTGAACATCGTGCTGCCGCCGGCGGATAGCGACACTGCGAAGGCCGCCTACGATGCGATGCGGCGGGCGTTCAACTTCAATCCTCGCGCGAACTTCTATCGGTGATCATCGTGAAAGAGACGAGTACGACGACCTATTTGCAAGGGCAGATTGTCGATGAGAAAGTCGAGTTCACCCTGGTTGATTTGAGCCGGGTGAGCGGGGCATCGGAGGAGGAATTGACGCTCTGGGTGGCTGAAGGCGTGTTTGAGCCGAGGGGCGAGCGGCCGCAGGAGTGGCGCTTCAGCGGCGCAGCGCTGCGGCGCGTACGCACCGCGCAGCGGCTGGCGCACGACCTTCAGATCAACCCTCCGGGAGTCGCGCTAGTCCTCGATCTGCTCGATGAGATCGACGCACTGCGCTCGCCTGTGAAGCGCCCCCGTGGAAGCTAGGCGAGCGAGCGCCTGATGTCCTGCTGCACCGCCGTCAGGCGACCTGCTGTGTGATTCCGTTAGCGCTGGATTGCATACAGCCTCCGCAGAGGAGGGCAACGCCCCCTCTGCGGCAGAAAGCACCGGGAGATTGGCCTGCAAGACCTCAGTAATGAATAGCCGTTCACACTCTAGAGACGTCTTCGCCTTGTGGCGCGAATTACAAAAAGGCCTGAAGCTCTACGGGGCGAGTGGCCGCACGTCCGGCTACGGCGGTCATTCCATCGACGGCGGATCCATCGGTCCAGCAAACAGCGCGCGGTCGAAGAACGGGTCGTCCAGTTCCAATATTTCATCGTCGCCGAGAAGGACCACGACTAACTGCCGTGAACCGTTCCCGGGCACGTCTGCGATCTCCCCGATTGTTTGCTTCGGCGACCGGTCGTCCGTAAATCGCATCCAGTAGTATCCCGGCGCGACGGGCCGTGTGTCCGTCCATTCCATAGCTGCTACCTCCTGAAATTCCGTGTAGTTGAGCGCTACCGCATCGTCGATTTTATCGCCGCGGCGTCGACGGCAGTTGCACGGGACAGTCAGTCAGGAATCGTTGCGGTCGACGGGCGCTGACCCCATGGACACCATGTCCGTACCGCTGTTGATCTCCATCAAGACAGTGGCGTTCGCGCGCTTTGATGTCCAGGGGCAGATGACTAGCATTAAGGTATCGGCGCAGCTTCCTGCTCATCCCGCTGGTATGAAGCAGCAAATCTGTTCGTCGATGCCTTTCATATTCTGCTGCGGAGTTTGATATGCAGTCTCAGGGACCGCGTAGTGCCATAGCCGTCATCCTTCATGAACACCAGCAGATGTCGACCGTGGTAGAGGGCATGCGACGCTTCGTGCGTCTACTGGCAGCAGGCACGCCCACTCCGGGCCTCATGGTGTTACGGGCGATGCTTTATTACATCCGCGAGTACCCCCAGCAGGTGCATCATCCTAAAGAGGATCGTTACCTGTTCACACCGCTGCGGGATCGGACGGATGAATTTGACTACGTCCTCACGGAACTGGAGTCCCAGCATGCCCAAGGTGACGTGAGGTTGAGAAATATAGAGCACGCGCTGACCCGGTATGAATTGAAGGGGCCTCCCGCACTTCAGGACCTGCGAGCCATGGTGGATGCATATGCCGAGTTCTGTGCAGACCACCGGTGTATGGAAGAGACGTTGATTTTGCCGGCCGCAAGACGTCTGCTGACA